>CALPOS020000225.1 GCA_943325255.2 Sphingobacterium thalpophilum | reverse complement strand
AGCAACTGACTCATAATCAGTAGGTGCTTGGTTCGATTCCAAGTGGGACCACAACCAAGACTTTCAATAGGAAAGTCTTTTTTTTATTGACGATAAAACTATATGGAGTTAATTTACGTTAATATAACTTGTAAAGTTTGAGATAGTCTATATTAAAGTTGTATTTTTGTTTTCCTTGTCAAATAAAATTATAATTTTAAAAATATTTTGATGAAAGGAATTTTTATTTACTTTTACGACCTATGAAAATTACGCCAAGTAAAATTATAAGTGTTTTGGCCTTGTTTACAGCAAGTGCATACGCTGCCCCAACTGGTCCGCCTCCGCCAGGAGTTCCGCCTCCGGGACTACCGATTGATGCCGGAGTATGGTGTTTGGCTTTTGCGGCAATACTTTTCGGTGTTTATAAAATATACAAACTACAATTCAATAAAAAAACTCCAATGTAAATTGGAGTTTTTGTTTTTTACCCTCTTTCTTACTGCCTTAGAGATTGAAGTCGCGCGACGTATTTTCCAATTACGTCAAACTCTAGGTTGACTGCAGTACCAATCTCGAAGGTGCTAAAATTAGTGTTCTCAAAAGTGTAAGGTATTATAGCAACACTAAATTCGTTTATTTTTGAATTTACAACTGTTAAGCTTACTCCATTTATGGTTATCGAGCCTTTTTCGATGGTGAGGTTGTTTAAGTTTTGGTCGTATTTAAAAGTATATCTCCAGCTTCCGTTTAAATCTTCGATATTGTTGCAAATTCCAATTTGATCAACGTGGCCCTGCACAATGTGACCGTCTAGGCGATCCCCAAGTTTCATTGCTCGTTCCAAATTTACAGTGTCACCTATTTTCCATGAAGCCATATTGGTTTTCTGAATGGTCTCGTCTATGGCGATTACAGTGTAACTATTTGCTTCGAGAGCAACTACCGTTAGACAAATGCCATTATGTGAAACACTTTGGTCTATTTTGAGTTCGGGAGTAATAGAAGACTTAATTGTAATTTGAAGATTGGTGTCTGATTTCTTAATATTTTCTATTACACCAAGTGTTTCGATAATTCCTGTAAACATTCTTGTTTTAATTTACTAAATTTGCACTTCAAAATTAGCAATAAATAACGTGTAGCAGAATGAAAAAAGCAGAAAATATAATCGTTGGAATTTCAATAGGAGATTTAAACGGTATTGGAAGCGAAGTGGTGTTAAAAACATTTGAGGATTCTAGAATGTTAGAATTGTGTACTCCTGTCATTTTTGCCAACGTTAAGATTTTGTCCTTTGTAAAAAAAACATTTGAATCTACCTCGATACTTCACGGTATAGATCACTTAAATCAGATTCTCCCAGGAAAGATAAATGTTTTGAACGTTTGGAAGGAAAGTGTTGATCTGAAGTTTGGGGTCAATGACGATGCAATTGGTAAATATGCAATTGATTCTTTTGTTGCCGCAACTAACGCGTTGAAAGAAGATTTGATAGATATTTTAGTTACCGCGCCTATAAATAAGTATAATATTCAGTCGGACAACTTTAAGTTCCCAGGCCATACAGATTACTTGAACAAAGAACTAGAGGGCAATGCCTTGATGTTTATGGTGCACGACAATTTGCGAGTGGGACTTTTGACCGATCACGTTCCTGTAAATGAAATTGCAAAGCACCTAACTCCAGCTTTGATGATTCAAAAAATTGAAACAATCAAGAATTCCCTAATCCAAGATTTTGGTATTCGCAGACCTAAGATTGCTGTCTTAGGATTCAATCCGCATAGCGGAGACAATGGCGTCATTGGAAAAGAAGAGCTTGAAATCATGAAGCCGACCATTAAAAGCATTTACGAAAAAGGGACGATGGTATTTGGACCTTTTCCTGCAGATGGTTTTTTTGGAAGTAATCAATATGAATCCTATGATGCTGTTGTTGCGGTTTATCATGATCAAGGATTAATTCCTTTTAAGACACTTTCATTCGGAAGAGGAGTTAACTTTACTGCTGGTCTAAGCAAAATAAGAACTTCTCCAGACCACGGAACTGCTTTTGATATTGCTGGTAAAGGAATTGCGGATTACAACTCATTTAAAGAGGCAGTTTATCTCGGTTTAGATATCTATAATTCCAGAATTCAGCATCAAGAAATTAGTCAAAACCCTATGAAAATAAGGGAAAAACAACTGGAGAAAAATAATAGGTAAAAAAAAACAAGCAAGAGTTTTGTTTGTGCAATTATTTTATATCTTTGCGCTCCCGAATCATTCGGACAAATTGTTGTTGAAATGAAACAGTTAAATGAATTTTTAATTCCATTTATTGGGTTAAAGTTAGGAAAACACCAGTTTGAATATCAAGTAAATAATACGTTCTTTACAGATTTCGGTTTTGACGAATTTGAAGATGCATCAGTAAAAGTCACTGTGGTTTTGGATAAGAAAAGCACCTTTATGGAGCTTACTTTTAAACACAAAGGATCAGTTAATGTTCCGTGTGATTCGACAGGAGAATTTTTTGATTTACCTATTAAAGGAAAAATAAATGTCGTTGTTCAATTCGGAGAACAATTTAATAATGATAATGAAGAGCTTTTGATTTTGCCTCACGGCGAGCATCAAATAGACATCAAGCAGTATATTTACGAAATGATTATTTTGTCTGTTCCTCTAAAAAAAGTCCATCCCGGAATAAAAGACGGGACGCTAACAACACCCACTCTTGATAAGTTGAAGGAGTTGAGTGTTAAGGATCAAAATCAAGGCAAACAAGAAGAAGAAAATGACCCGAGATGGGACAAATTAAAGAAACTATTAACGGATAAATAATATAGTAAAATGGCACATCCTAAAAGAAAAGTCTCCAAAACGAGAAGAGACAAGAGAAGAACACATTACAAAGCGACGGTTGCACAAATTGCTACTTGTCCAATAACTGGAGAAGCACATTTGTATCACAGAGCCTACTGGCATGAAGGTAAAATGTACTACAGAGGACAAGTCGTGATTGACAAATCGCCGATTGCACTTGCATAATAAATTCTACTAAATGATATATAAACTCTCACAGTTGTGGGAGTTTTTTGTTGTTATTGTTTTTGTATAAATAAGTAGATTGAAACAAATTTGTTTTATAATTTTTTGTAATTTCAAACCCTTTATTGGATTCGCGGATCTAATGGAATTTTAATAGAAAAACATGAATAAAATTACTGCCGCCATTACAGCTGTCGGGGCATACGTGCCGGAATATATACTTAGTAACAAGATTCTAGAAACTATGGTCGAAACCAACGACGAATGGATTACAACTAGAACTGGAATTAAGGAACGACGAATTTTAAAAGGCGAAAAATTAGGAACTTCTTTCCTTTGTATAAAAGCTGCTGAAGATTTGATCAAGAAAAGCGGCGTTAATCCAGCTGAAATTGATTTGGTACTTGTTGCCACCACCACACCAGATATGCCTGTTGCTGCAACTTCTGTTTTTGTAGCGACTCAAATCGGAGCAATTAATGCCTTTGCTTTTGATATTCAAGCAGCTTGCTCCGGGTTTTTATACGGAATGTCATCTGCCTCAGCCTATATTGAGTCAGGTCGATATAAAAAAGTTTTGCTTATTGGTGCCGATAAAATGTCTTCAATAATTGATTATACAGATCGAGCAACCTGCATCATATTTGGTGACGGAGCAGGTGCTGTTTTATTTGAGCCAAATCATGAAGGACTTGGTTTTCAAGATGAGTTTCTAAAAAGTGATGGTGTCGGT
>CALPOS020000224.1 GCA_943325255.2 Sphingobacterium thalpophilum | reverse complement strand
TTTCATTTGCGCTGGCCATGAGTATTTACGTCCCGTTTTGGCGAATTGGTGTCCATTGACAATCTTATCGTAAAGCCCACCATTTATGCTTTTTAAGGAACCATCATTCTGAATCGTTCCTGTTGAGCCGACCATAATGAGTTCTTTCTCTTCTCCATCTGCGGCAAACACTAGAAATACGCCACTTCCATTTTCGCTGGCGTTGCACACTTCTTCTAGGCTATTATCGATGGTGAAGTTGAAGTGGTTGTTCGTTTTGAACTTTGTTAATTCTTTATACATTTTTCAATTTTAATAATTATTAAAAAACCGTCTAGTTTAACTAACTAAACGGTCATTTGCATTTCTCTTTTTTTACGAAATGCTTAGTTACTAATATTCTTGTACAGATCTTTAAAATCTTGAGCTTCTATGTTATAAGTACCCATACCTGCTGCATATTCCCTGTAAATTGCTTCTCCGCTTTTTGCATTGACAACTTGAAAAAACTTACGATTGTTTACTCTTACATATCTAAGATAGTAAATGGGCTCTCCAGCTAAAATCTTCGCATCTAAAGCGGAGCTTGAAATAAATTCGTATTTACCTTTATAATCTTGAAAGAGTCCAGATAGACCTTTTTCAGATATGGCTTCGTCGACAAACTTGCTCGGTTTATAAGTAACTTTATTATAATCTGGCACGTACAGAATTTCTTTTTTTAAGTTCTTCAACTCGGCCGTTTTTGAAACTTCTCGTAATTCTAGATAGCTTTCTTTCAAAATCAAATCGTTTACATTTTGGAAATAGTTTTTCAACATTCCAATGCTATAATTTTTATAAATGTTATCATTATAAACCTTACGAATCATCTCCTCATCACTTTTAGAAATCTTAGGATTTTTAAATTGGTCAGTAGAAAAGTCACTTGAACCAGCCATCAATTTAACTCCTCCACCAGAACCAAATGTTTTATTAATGCTGGCAAGAAATTCAGTATTTGCAAAGAGGTGAATTGCTCCAATATTTAATTTATTGGTCATTATTAACTTGATAAATTTCTTAGGATCATCTTTTACTTTACTGACTTTTTCATTAATCTTTTTTACATCCAAGAGATAGAAATTGATCATATTATTGACAAAAAAAGTACTACTGCCATCTTCCGAAAATGCACGTAAATGCGCAAATGAATATGATTCTGATAAAAAATTGTTGTAGTCAAATTCTTCTACTGACAAAACTTTAAACGGAGTAACTGTCCATGATTCTTTTAATATGCGTTCGTATTCCTCTTTCTTAAATTGATTTGATAAAATAAAAATAGTTGTAGTTGATTTGAATTTTTTGAATAATTCTGGACTAAATTTACTAAAATTACCCAAAATATCAGCGCTAACTGTTACTTGAGCATTGGTCAAAGTTATTACTAGAAGTAGAATTAATAAGGATAATTTATTTTTCATTTAAAGGTTTTTTTATTGAGTATTGTAACTAGGCTAAAAATTTATCCCATAATCTCTTTTACTTTTTTTCCAATTTCAGCTGGAGAATCTACGACATAAATTCCACATTCTCTCATGATTCGTTTCTTCGCTTCAGCGGTGTCGTCTGATCCACCAACAATAGCACCTGCATGTCCCATGGTTCTACCTTTTGGAGCAGTTTCACCGGCGATAAATCCTACCACTGGTTTTCTGTTCCCGTCTGCTTTAATCCATTTGGCAGCATCTGCTTCTAATTGTCCACCGATTTCGCCAATCATCACGATACATTTGGTTTCTGGGTCGTTCATAAGTAATTCAACTGCCGCTTTCGTAGTTGTTCCGATAATTGGATCTCCACCAATTCCGATTGCGGTTGTGATTCCCATGCCTTGTTTTACAACTTGGTCTGCCGCTTCGTACGTCAAAGTTCCTGATTTAGAAACAATCCCGACAGTTCCTTTTTTGAAAACAAAACCTGGCATAATCCCCACTTTGGCTTCCCCTGGTGTAATTACGCCTGGGCAATTAGGGCCGATTAAAGTACAGTTTCTAACTTTGATATATTCATTGGCTTTAATCATATCCGCAACTGGAATTCCTTCCGTAATAGTAATAATCACTTTGATTCCAGCATCAGCAGCTTCCATAATGGCGTCTGCAGCAAATGCAGGTGGTACGAAAATAATGGTTGTATCTGCTCCTGCTTGTTCTACTGCATCTTTTACTGTATTGAAAACGGGACGATCTAAATGGGTAGTTCCACCTTTTCCTGGAGTTACGCCACCCACGACATTCGTACCATATTCAATCATTTGCGACGCGTGAAAAGTTCCTTCACTTCCGGTAAAACCTTGCACAATTATTTTGGAATCTTTGTTGACTAAAACACTCATAGTAGTTTGTTTTTGTATTTTTTATTTGTGATGCAAAAGTAAGTGATTCACATTTACTTTTAAAGTTAATTTTCTAAATATTTATGGCAATTGACTCATTTGAAATCCACGGTACAAAAGGTTGTCTTTTACTTCCCAAATGACCATAAAATGAGCTAAAAGCATTTCCTCTCTTGGGTTTTCAATGGTTTTGATGTAATGAGCATAACGAACAACAATTTGATCGCCGTCTTTTAGGAGATGACTGATTCGTACTTTTGAACGCACATAAGCTTTACCTAATTCTGCTGATAAATCTAGGATATCTTTTTGATTCAATTGCTTGAATCCAGTACTGCTATTCCAATCTAAAAGTACCTCCGGATGCAAAAATGTGCTCATGATTTCGCTATTGATAAGCGCATCTGATTTATAAAAATCTTGAATTAATTTCTTTGCAGACATTTTACTTCAATTTATTTAAAATTTCTGGTATTCTCTTTACGTTTGCCAATTGCTTCAATTTCTCGCGGGATTCTTCAATCGGTGTTCCGAAGTAGGATTTACCGCCTTCTACCGATTTGGTAACTCCAGTTTGTCCCATAATTACTGCTTTGGTTCCGATGGTAATGCCGCTTGTAGTTCCGACTTGTCCCCACAACGTCACTTCATCTTCAATAATCACGCAGCCAGCAATGCCGGTTTGCGAAGCAATCAGACATTTCTTTCCGATGACAGTGTCGTGTCCAACGTGCACTTGATTGTCTAATTTCGTTCCTTCGCCAATGGTTGTATCGCCAGTCACGCCTTTATCGATAGTACATAAAGCACCAATTCCAACATTATCATGAATTACAACACGTCCACCTGATAACAATTGATCGAAACCTTCTGGTCGTTTTTTATAATAGAAAGCATCACCGCCTAAAACAGTTCCTGCATGAATGATGACGTTGTCGCCAATAACCGTGTGGTCATAAATCGCCACATTCGAGTGAATCAAACAATTCTTTCCAATCGTCACATGATTTCCTACAAAGGTATTGGGCTGAATGATGGTGCCCTCTCCTATTTTTGCTGTTGATGCTATTGAAACATTGGAAACTTGAAACGGCATAAAATGGCGCGTCAACGTATTAAAATCTCTAAATGGATCATCAGAAATCAGCAATGCTTTGCCTTCTGGACAATCTACTTTCTTATTGATTAAAACAATAGTCGCTGCAGATTGCAATGCTTTATCGTAATACTTAGGATGATCCACAAAGACAATATCTCCGGGTTCAACGACGTGAATTTCATTCATGCCAGACACAGTAAAATTAGCATCGCCTATGAATTCACATTGAAGTAAATTAGCAATTTGTTGCAGCGCATGGACTTTGGGGAACTTCATAGAATTTACTTAACGCGTTC
>CALPOS020000223.1 GCA_943325255.2 Sphingobacterium thalpophilum | reverse complement strand
TAAAATCGATGACGGTTGTTGTACCACCAAATAATGCCGCGCGCGTTCCGGTTTCGTAATTGTCACTGCTGTAAGTTCCCATGAAAGGCATGTCGAGATGCACGTGTGGATCGATTCCGCCCGGCATAACCAACTTTCCTGCTGCATCAATTTCTTGATCGGCATTGACTTTTAAGTTTTTGCCAATTTGTGAAATGGTTTCGCCTTCTATAAAAATATCAGCCATATAATCGTCTGTGGCTGTTATGATTCTTCCGTTTTTAATTAAAATACTCATGTTTTTTTATTTTGAATGTTGAATTTTAGGAGCTAATCCCGCTATCCGCAGTATCTCTGCGAGGATACTTGCTCCTATCGGGGCTAGGATATTCAAGTCATTTGAAATCCCATTTTGAAATTTAGAATTCAACATAATTTTATTTTTTCTTCATTAAAAGCCAATAAATAAATCCGCTAATTCCGAAACCAACAAACCAGGCATAACTATACAAACTAGAAATCCATTCTGGAAAAACTGTGTTGTCTACCAATTTTATCGTGAGTAAGAATCCGGGGACATTCGGCACAATTCCGAGGAGTAACGCCCAAATTGCTTTGGTGTTGAACCCGTTTGAAAAGCTGTAAATTCCTTTTGAATTGTATAAATCATCAACAATCAACGTTTGTTTTCTGATGAAATAATAATCGACAATCATAATGCCTCCAACTGGTCCCAACAAACTAGAATAACCAACTAGCCAAGTAAAAATATAACCTGTTGGATCGGCAATTAATTTCCAAGGGAAAATTAGAATTCCTATAATTCCAGTGATGTAACCGCCTTTTCTGAAGTCGATTTTTGCCGGTGATAAATTCGCGAAATCATTAGCTGGACTAACAATATTTGCGGCAATATTCGTCGCTAAAGTTGAAATGGCTACGGCAATCATTGCGACACTTACCAATAATTTACTATCGAATTTTCCAGCCAAAACCACTGGATCCCAAATAGTTGTTCCGAACACTATGGCTGTTGCCGAAGTGACCACAACGCCTACAAAAGCAAACATCGTCATCGAGGTTGGCAGACCATACATTTGACCATTAATTTGTGCTTTTTGAGAAGTGGCATAACGCGTAAAATCTGGAATGTTTAAGGACAACGTTGCCCAAAAACCAACCATTCCCGTCAAAGCTGGAAAAAAGAAATGAAAGAAATCTGTGGTGTTCGCAAATTTTGACGGTGTTGCTAAAATTGGTCCCAACCCATGAGCCGCAACCAAAGCCCAAGCCAATAAAGCTAATGCCGCCAATGGAAGAAAAATAGCTTTAAAAACCAATAACTTTCGGATGCTATCTACGCCCAAATAAACGACGTACATATTCAACAGCCAAAACGCCAGAAAACAAATCGCTGGTCCGGTTTGTAAACCAAAAGAAACAGGGAATATTTGCGGCAACGTTTCGATGCTGGGAATCCACAAACGCATCATTTGATAGATCGCAAAACCACCAATCCAGGTTTGAATTCCGAACCAACCGCAAGCCACAATAGCGCGCAGCATTGCCGGAATATTGGCGCCCATCGTTCCGAAACTGGCACGTGCAAAAACAGGAAACGGAATGCCGTATTTTGCGCCAGCATGTCCGTTTAATATCATTGGAATCAGTACAATCGTATTGCCTAAGAAAATCGTTAGAATGGCTTGCCACCAATTCATTCCGCCTTCAATCAATGAACTCGATAGCATATAGGTCGGAATGCAAAGACTCATGCTAATCCATAAGGCGGAATAATTCCATGTTGTCCAAGTTCGTTGATTGAATGCTGTTGGAGCCAAGTCTTCGCTATACAAAGCGGAATTTGTTTGTTTAAGTTTTTCGGACATCAAGAATTTATTACTTCAATTACTGCTTCATCCGCTATTTTTAATGCTTCACTAATAATAGCCAATCCTTCATCAATTTGGTCTTTTGTAATACACAGCGGTGGTGCTATGAAGATATAACCCCAACGCACGAAAGTATACATGCCGAGTTCCTTAATCTTTGCAGCTACTTTGTTCATTACCACCATTTCATCAGGCTTTGCATTGAAAGGCGCCATCGGTTCTTTCGTGTTTCTGTTTTTTACCAATTCCAAACAGCCTAGCAAGCCGGTGTTTCTCCAATCTCCTATAGAAGGATGGATTTTCTTTAAGTCTTCGATTCTACTATTGAGATACGTTTCCATGGCGCGTGTATTCTCAATAAGTTTATCATCTTCATAAATTTTTAATGTTTCTAAAGCGGCGGCGCATGCCACTGGATGCGCTGAATAGGTCAAGCCTAAAGCCAGAACAACATCGTCATATTTGGACGCGATTTTATCGGAAACCATTAAACAACCAAAAGGCAAATAACCACAAGTGAGTCCTTTGGCCATGCAAATCATATCTGGAATAATATCATGATTTATGAAACCGAACCATTTCCCTGTTCGTCCAAATCCGCTCATCACCTCATCAATGATGAGAAGAATACCATGCTGATCACATAATTTTCTCACCGCCTTCAAATAACCAACTGGATATTTCAGGCAGCCTGAGGAACCACTTTCTCCTTCTAACAGAATCGCGGCAATATTTGCGGGTCCTTCAAAAGCGATCATTCGTTCTAAACTCGCTACCGTTTCTTTCAAAAGATTCTCTTCACCGTATTCCCAGCGATAAGCAATCGGAATATCAATGTGAATAAAATTGGGTGCTTGTTGGTTGTCTACCGGCAATTTTCTCGGATCACCACTGGCAGACATCGCACCAATAGATGCACCGTGGTAGGATTGATAGCGGGTTACAATTTTATGTCTTCCTGTATAAAGTCTAGCCAATTTAATAGCATTATCGATAGACGTGGCGCCACACAAAGTAAAGAACGCTTTGTTTAAATCCCCTGGACAGATTTCAGCTAATTTCTTTCCTAAATCACCACGAACTTTAGTCACACAACTTGGCGTAACATATGATACTTGTTGCATTTGTTTGACAACAGCGTCGGTAATTCTTTGATTTCCGTGACCAATATTGACGTTCATCAATCCGCTGCTGAAATCGATAATTCTATTGCCATCATAATCATATAAATAAACGCCCTCGGCACGCTCGATCGCAATTGGCGCAATACCTTTTTGTTTGCTCCATGAAAACATCGTAAAATCAGAATTGTCTTGAAGTATTTGATGTGATTGTGATATGGTATCTGTATTCATTGTTTCTATTTTGAATTTTAAATGATCAATTTTGAATGTGTTTATAATGATTCGAATGCCCTAGCCCCGATTGCAGTGAAAATCCTTTTTTGTTTTACGAAAAGCCCCTCGACTGCGCTCGGGGAGACAAAAACAAAAAAGATTGCAACGTAAAGCGGGATTAGCTCCTAAAAAAAATTAATTTCTTTCTAGCTCATCCAGTTGACACCGGCTTCTGCGTTCCATTTGATGGTGCTTTTCTTCAATTTCGTCCAAAACTCGATGGAGCTTTTTCCGGTGATATCGCCCACGCCAAATTTGCTTTCGTTCCAACCGCCAAAACTAAATGGCTCACGTGGAACGGGAACACCGACATTGACTCCGATCATTCCCGCGCTTGCTTTATCGATGATGTAGCGCGCCATACCGCCGTTTTGGGTGAAAACACTTGCTGCATTTCCGTATGGATTGGCATTTTCGATGGCTAAAGCTTCATCGACCGTATTGGTTCTCATGATAGAAATGACTGGCCCGAAAATTTCTTCAGTC
>CALPOS020000222.1 GCA_943325255.2 Sphingobacterium thalpophilum | reverse complement strand
TCAGTTTTAAGAAAAAGCAACTTGATTAATTACTATTTATACTAAATTACTGTTACGGCGGTAATTAGATTATAAAGTTTCTAAAGCATACATACGATCGAATACAGAGCATAGAAGAAAGGAAACTTAAAATAAAGCAACAATAAGTTACTGTTAAAAGAAAAGAAAAGAAAAGAAAACTTTATTTTCTTTTAGGTAAAGATTTGCACAGACCAAAAAGGAATAAAAATCAAATGGGCCATTTTCATTTTTTAATTAATTAAAAACTGTTATGGTAAATAGGGATTTATTTGGTTATTTTTTTATTTAAAAGTCTTAAATCAGACTCAAAATAGTTCGAAATAACTCCCCCCTTTTCTCCACAAAAAAGCCTGTAATTAAATAAAACTAATTAAGCTTTTTTTATTTTCCATACAATGCTACCGCAATTCCTGTTGCGACTTTAGCATTGTTTTTCACCAAAGCAATGTTGGTTTCTAAACTTTCTCCCTCAGTATGATTGGCTATATATTGTAACAAAAATGGTGTTACTGCTTTACCTCTTATTCCTTGCTGCTTCGCTTGATCTAAGGCTTCTAGAATTTTTATTTCTATTTCGGCGGGATTCATTTCATATTCGGCAGGAACTGGATTAGCGATCAATACCGAGCCTTTCAGACCAATGCTCCATTTGGCTTGCAGCAATTCCGCAAACTGGCTTGGCGTATCCAAACGCAGTGGGGATAGAAATCCACTTTTCGACGAATAAAAACTCGGGAACTCATCCTGTCCATAGGTCACTACTGGTATTCCCATCGTTTCCATATACTCTAAAGTCAATCCAATATCTAATATCGATTTTACTCCTGCAGCGACAATAGCAACATCAGTAGTGGTCATTTCCGTTAAATCCGCAGAAATATCCATCGTGGTTTCTGCGCCACGGTGCACACCGCCTATTCCTCCCGTCGCGAAGATTTTGATTCCTGCCATCGAAGCAATACGCATGGTCGCCGCTACCGTAGTCGCACCTGGCAAACGTTGTGCAAGTACATACGGCATGTCACGTAAGCTTACCTTCCATACGTCACGATTTTGGGCAAAGAAATCAATATCTGCCTCCGTCAAACCAACCAAGCACTTCCCGTCTTTGATTGCAATCGTAGCAGGAACAGCGCCATGTTGACGCACGACCGCTTCTACTTCTTTGGCGGTTACGGCATTTTTAGGCCACGGCATCCCGTGTGAAATAATCGTCGATTCTAAAGCTACAATAGGTAAACCCTGATCTAACGCCTGTTGCACTTCAGGGGAAATAAGTAAAAACGAACTATTAATCATGATAATATTTTTTCTGTAAATGATGGAGCGTCGCAGCATCCAGCGAGGAATCGACCGCGCCTTTTTGTTGTAAAATATGCAATGCCAAACTGTGTCCGAGTTGCAAACAAGAGGTTGGATTCTCACGTTGTATAAAACCAAAAACCCAACCAGCCAAAGCCGCATCGCCAGCGCCTGTAGTATCTGCGATGGTAATCGTGGGCACGCCCAAACTAAAACGGCTGGTATTCGTAATCCAAGTAGAACCCTGTGCACCTTGTCGAAGCCACAAATTAGATACGCCGCGTCGCAATAAAGCGGCAATTTGTTGGTCTTGGGAAGCTTCAACGTCACGTCCGAGCGCTTCAAGCTCTTCTTCATTGGGTGTAATCATATAAACACCTGTCAGATCTAATGCAGCGAGCTTTCGAGCTTTGGTTACCGAAACGGGTTCGATGATCAGTAACTTCTGATTGGCATTGGCAAAGTGAATGAGCCACTGAATCACTTCAGTTTCCAGGTTAGTATCAATAAGCAGCAAATCAAAATCCTTCATATAAGTCAACTGCGATTCGAGATACGCCACCGTTAAGTGTTTCCCACAATTATCCTCACAAACCGCAACAAACAGATTTCCAACTTCATCTAAAATAGAAACGTATTTGCCTGTACTCGCATCAGCTTGCAGCACACCGGCATAATCTATTTGAATTTGATCGAAATGAGCTTTGATGGTTTGACCTTCCGCATCATTGCCGATGGCAGTAATCAATCCTGGTTTCGCACCCAATAAAGCCAAATGGTACATAATATTGTGCATTACGCCTCCAATGTGAGTCGTCTTGTGCGCAGGATTGGAAGAGTGCGGTACTAAGGCGGTTGTAGTGAAATACAATTCATCGATTAAAGTCGCACCAATACCTAAAACACGTGTAGTCATAAAACAAATATAGACAAATATTGAAAAGTAGAAACCGAGAACAACTCTAAGATGAATTTACTACAAAACGAACAACAAATACAAACTGAATCATAATAAACAACAGGCCGACAACCAAAGCCAACTTAATACGCTACACCTAGCAGCAGGTGATTGTTAGCCGTTACTATGATACTCCAATTTTAACTTTAAAAGTGCCTGACGACTATTTTACATTCTTCCTATTTTTATCTTTAATATACTGACATTCCACCCACAACTTACAACCCACAACTTGCAACCTACAACCCATGCGCTACGATGTCCAACAAAGTAAAGTAACCATCGAAATGTCCACTTTCTTCAAAAAAAATCAGCACTTTAAGAATAAAAGCAAACATTACAAAAACGTTTCGTTCAGTAAATTTTAAAACTCCTGTTTTTTTTGACAAAAGTTTAAAAGATTTACTACTTTTAATGTGGGATATGTCAAACCAGTTGGTTTTGATTCAAAGCCAATTGAAGTTTTTTTTTGATTTTATATTTAAAGCGTTTAAAGTGCTATTATATAAAAAAATGGGGTGATGTTACCAGTCAGAATTCCTTTTTTAATTACGATAAACAAAAGATTTTCACAACATAAATAAACTGCATGCGAATGGATCAGCTACCACATTCAAATAAAATAAAGTCCTTTGTCATTATTTTAGAAGGCATTGTCTTACTGGCTTTAATACTATATCTTGGCAAACCGCTATTCATACCATTAGCTTTTGCATTCCTGATTAGCTTTATACTTTATCCGATTTGCCATTGGCTGGAAAATCATGGAATCAACCGCAACCTTGCTATCGGCTTGCCAATAGTACTAATGGTGGTGCTTTTTACTGGCATTGGCTATTTACTCATGGCGTTCTTATTAGAACATTTCCATGAAATGGGCGACATCAAACCCAAGTTGCTCGAAGTCTTGCACAATATCCATCTGTTTCTTGCTGAAAATCTGGGTTTAAGTACAGAACTACAAAATGAAATAACACAAAATGTAATCAATAGCACTGGTAACGGCTTATATAAAGCCTCAAGCGGAACGGTTTCCTCGCTTTCCAAAATGGCGTTCTTTATGATTATGGTTCCTATTTTCTCTTTTCTCATTTTGCTCTACAAGAGCAAATTAATGAATACGCTCTATCACTTTTTTCCTAACGAAAGTCGCAGCTCTCTTCGTGAAATCGTAACTGATACGATTCAATCCTACTACAATTTCATCAAAGGCATGATGCTAGTTTACTTGATAGTCGGGACGCTCAATAGTGTAGGTCTGGCAATAATTGGAGCGCCAAATCCGATTCTATTTGGCTTTTTGGCGTCCGTGCTCACCTTTATCCCTTATTTTGGAATTATGATCGCTTCCTTACTGCCCATTACTGCTGTTTGGATTGCCTACGACTCCGTTTGGTATTCAGTAGCGGTCATTGGTTGGTTCGCTTTTGTTCAAATCTTGGAAGCCTATTTCATCTTTCCATATATTGTTGGCAAAAGACTT
>CALPOS020000221.1 GCA_943325255.2 Sphingobacterium thalpophilum | reverse complement strand
GATTTTTTTATTTCTTTTTTTTGAGAACTAGGAACAAAAGTGCGTTTTCAAGCAGACGGATTGAATGAAAGTATCGGGTCGCGTGAGGGATGGGAGCTAGGTGCCGTGCACCGCGTACAGCCCGACCCGCAGGGGCACGCCCAACTAAAGAGACAGCCGCGCCAAATAATCAAAGTGTTCTCCTTCTACAACCAATTCACATTGCAGACCGTTGGCAAGAGCTGCGTTTTGCAGTGTATTGTAATCAACGTACATCCAATCGAAAGGGGCTTCTTTTTTTCCCTTATATTCAATGTTGAAAACCAACTCGCCATAATATTCATTATCAGAGGGAATCCACTTGCCGCCATCTTCATCGTCGTCAAACATATAAATGATGTCGGAACTATCCACTAAGATCTGTCCGTTTTCATTCAATAAAGAATGCAATTTCGAAAGAAATGCCCCAAGCTTTTTTAGCCGTCCACACATGCCAGCGCCATTCATCAAAAGCATAATGGTATCGAATTTTTCGTTTTCAATCGTCATCACATCTTGCACGCGCGCCTTTGCAATGCCTCGCAGTCGACAGGCTTCGATGGCGTTTGGCGAAATATCAATCGCAGTGATATCCAACTGTTTTTCATGCTGTAAATACAAACTGTGACTTCCAGCGCCGCAACCTACGTCCAAAATTTTCCCTTTCGCCAGCTGTAGTGCAGTTTGTTCCATTTTAGGCATTTCTTCGTAGGAACGAAATAAATACGCCACACTCATTTCATCCGCTTCCGAAATAGAAGTTTCTGTAATTAAGTCTTCTGGAGTGTTGTTAGTTTGAAAATCAAGGATGGCTTTGCCGAAAAGGTCTTTCATGTGGGTTGATTTGCTTAAGCGTTGAATCGTTTATGTGTTTAATCGTTTATCCGATTCCATAGTGCAATATGCAAATTTAAATTCTAAAGGAAACTTTTTAATTTTTGATTTGCTGATTCGTTTTTAAGTAATTTTGCGACTAATTATCAATTCACCGATTCACCGATTCACCGATTCACCGATTCACCGACACCTCATTTATGCTAAAACCGTCATTAAACGACATCGAAAAACTAGCCAAAGATACACATCTCGAAAGCAAAAAGTATTTTGACAAGTTAAAAAAGAAAACCCCAAAGAATTTGGACTATGTGATGCAAGAGCTACACGATGCGGAATTCAAAAAAACCGATTGTTTGACTTGTGCCAATTGCTGCAAAACGACGGGGCCGCTTTTTACGTCGGCAGATATCGAACGAATCTCTAAACACTTACGTCAAAAACCACAACAATTTATAGCGCAGTATTTGCGTATCGATGAAGACCAAGATTACGTGTTGCAAAGCGTTCCGTGCACTTTTCTCGATGCAGAAAATTACTGTATGATTTATGAAGTTCGCCCCAAAGCCTGTCGCGAATTTCCGCACACCGACAGAAAAAAATTCCAGCAAATTACCGATTTGACTCTGAAAAATGTAGCTATTTGTCCCGCTGCTTTTAATATTGTAGAAGCAATGAAAAAGAGATTGCCTTAAGTTGATTTTTGGACTGCAAGATGATAAGACAGTAGGTTTTTTTATGCAGTCAATGCCCTAGCCCGGATGGGAACGGTATCTCCCGATTTTTAGAAAACAAGGCTTTAGCCGTAGTTTTTCTTAATCGGGAATTTAGTGGACAGCCGGAACTAGCTCCTAAAAAATTACCTCTAAAAGGTAAATATCCAAATCAATTGGTCTCGTTGGCGAATAAAAAACTATCAGGATAGATCAAGTACTTTCTTCTCATTTCCTTAAATTTTTCAATTCCTGTTTTCCACGTAGCACGAATTTCCTCTTCCGATAGGCCGCCTTCAATTTGTTGCTGCAGTACTTTGGTTCCTGCTAATTTGGTGAAATAAGAATTAAAGAACTTAGGCTGCTCTTCGGTTTCCTGATACGCTTTAATCAGCCATTTCAATTCAAGGTGATTCACTTTTGGCACTTGTGTCAAATCTTCACCACAACAAATGGTGCCATTCCACGGAGGATCTTTAGCGCCTTCATTGGGAGCTGGCGTAAAACTGTAATGATTTGCGGTCAGGTAAGGTGAACCATAAATTTGAAATTGTTTGTTCGTGCCTCGTCCAATGCTCACATTCGTTCCTTCAAAAAAGCACAAGCTGGCATATAAATTAATTGCTTGGTCGTTGGGTAAGTTTGGCGAAGGTTTTACGGGTAAGCTATAAGTCATTTCACGTCGGTAATTTTCACAGGGCACAATTTTCAATTTGCACTGAATGCTGTCTTTCAGCCATTTCTCGCCATTAATCATCAAGGCATATTCGCCAATCGTCATCCCGTGCATCACAGGAATAGTGTGCATCCCAACAAAACTGCTGTATTCCTTTTCGAGGATTGGCCCGTCTACAATGTTGCCGTTGGGATTAGGTCTGTCCAAAACAATGAGTTCAATATTATTTTCCGCACAGGCTTCCATCACATAATGCAAGGAAGAAATGTAAGTATAAAAACGCGCGCCCACATCTTGTAGGTCAAAAAGCAAAATGTCAATGCCTTGCAGTTGCTCTGCAGATGGCTTTTTATGATTGCCGTAAAGGGAAATAATAGGCAAACCAGTCTTGGTGTCTTTTCCGTCAACAATCAATTCTCCAGCGTCGGCAGTACCCCTAAAACCGTGCTCCGGCGCATAAATTTTGACCAAATCTATTTTCGTATTCTTAACAATATAATCAACGATATGCATCGATGCAGTTTTGATTCCAGTTTGTTGCGAATGCTTCACCGTATCCGTAATTGAATAGCCGTAATCGTACGAAACTAGTCCAGATTGGTTGGTTAAGATGCCTACTTTCTTGTTTTTTAACAAAGAGAAATAACTCAACATATTTTCGGCGCCAGTCATAAATTTGGTCGATTTGACTTTGCTTTTTACCATTGTAGTTTGTGGAGCAGAATAATTGACGGGCGTTGCAGTTTTACACGAAACCGTTACAACAGCTAGAATTAATAGCAGGCTACTATGTTTAATTAATGACCAAACTAAACTATCACGGCACCAACATCCTAATTTATAAATCATAAATCCTAAATAAATTAATCCTAAAATCGTTCTAAAGCTGTATTTTTGAAACCTTAAATCCACAGCAAAACCAAATTGAATCTAGAATATTTTATAGCCAAAAGACTCATTACGGCTAAAGGGCGTAAAAGTAGTATTTCTGCACCAATTATAAAAATTGCAATTGCAGCTATAGCTATTGGAATGATTATGATGATTGTTTCTGTGGCGACAGGAATTGGTTTACAAGAAAAAATTCGGGAAAAGGTTTCTGCATTCAACGGGCATATTATCATCTCCAATTTCGATGACAACCAGTCGCAGGGAAGTGTCACGCCTATTTCTACGCATCAAGATTTTTATCCAAAATTTAAATCTGTAGATGGCATCAGCCACATTCAGGCAGTGGCAAGCAAAGCTGGAATTATCAGAACAGAAAGCGCTTTTGAAGGAATTATTTTTAAAGGTGTCAGCAAAGATTACCAATGGAAAAACATTCGAGAATACATTGTTTCGGGTAAAATCCCTGATTGTGCAAACCAATTAAACAACGAAATCGTAATCTCTCAATATTTAGCCAATCGACTCAATCTAAAATTAGGCGCCACATTCAACACCTTTTTCATGAAAGAAGGCAACAATCAATTGCCGAATTTGCGGGTTTTTAAGGTGGTTGGAATTTACAATTCTGGCATTCAAGAATTCGACGCTTCCTATATTATTGGTG
>CALPOS020000220.1 GCA_943325255.2 Sphingobacterium thalpophilum | reverse complement strand
GGTTCGGGTTATCAAACGGCGGTTTTGTGTTTGATGGGCGCGAAAGTGTATAGTGTTGAAAGACAAACAGAGCTGTTTAAACAAACTTCGGCGTTGTTACCGAAATTAGGCATTCGTCCGAAGCATCTATCTTTTGGCGATGGTTATAAAGGACTTCCTAATCATGCGCCTTTTGATAGTATTATTGTTACTGCAGGAGCGCCAATGATTCCTCAGCCTTTGATGGCACAACTAAAAATCGGTGGGCGACTAGTTATTCCGTTGGGTGAAGAACAGCAAATCATGACACTTTTGATTCGTAAAAACGAAACGCAATTTGAAAAACATGAGTTAGGAGAATGCCGATTTGTGCCTTTGTTGGAAAATAAGAATTAACTCATTCCATCTGCATATCGCACCAAAAAAAGGTTCTAACTAACCACATAGAATCATAGAAAAAGAATAGAAGACCAATTATTGGTTCATATAGCTCTGATTTGCTCTATTAAGAATGAAATGACTTCAGACATAATTATTTGAAGCTATGTTTCTATGTGGTTGAAAATTAATTAAATCAATATGTAGTGCTGGGCAAAGGGAAATTATTACTGTGTTTGTGAATTTCTAAACGCTTCCATTTTGGTTTTTAGGGCTTCCATTTCTTCGAAGAGCAAATCTACTACTTTGTTGTTTTCCTTGGTGGGATTGATTTCCTTTTCTACTTCTTGAAGTGCTTTTAAACCTAAAGGTTCTTCAGCGATGACTTGTTTAATTTTTTCTTTTAGCCAAGCTAAAAGTAATACTTCCAAATCAATTTCGAGCAATTGCGCTAACAGTTCCACTTGTTTTCTGGTGGGAGTGCGTTGACCGTTTTCAAATTTGCTAATGAGCGCTTGATCTATTTGTAATAGATTAGCAACTTCTCTGGTTTTGAAGCCTTTGGTTTCTCGTGCTTTTTTGAGTAAAGTGTGCAAGGATAAAAGTGGATTTTGTTATGACAAATTTAGTCATAATAACTCCAATTAGAAACTTTTTTTGATTCGATCTAAATCGCGTTTGGTATCTTGTTCTTTCAACGATTCTCGTTTGTCGTAGGTTTTCTTTCCACGACATAAACCGACGTCTAGTTTAGCCAATCCTTTTTCGTTGGTGTGCAATTTTAGTGGAATGATGGTCAGGCCTTTTGTTTGTACGTTTTTATGCAAACTTTTTAATTCCCTTTTGTTCAAGAGTAATTTTCGCTCACTTCGTGCCTTGTGATTGAACTGGTTTCCGAAGGCGTATTCTTCGATGTAAGTGTTGATGGCGAACAGTTCCATGGTATCATTAAATTCACAAAAACTTTCGGTGATATTGGCTTTCCCCAACCTAATGGATTTGATTTCTGTTCCGCTTAAAACAATTCCAGCCGTATACGTTTCGAGAATTTCATAATCGAAGCGCGCTCTTTTATTGAGGATGTTAACCGTTTTCAGCATAGGAGCGCAAAGATACTACAAAATATGAATTGTAGAAAAGCAAATATTACCTTTCAATGCACTTCTTTATCAAAGGCCATTTTACTTTTTTTTATATTTTTATTAACATTTGATCATTGAATCAATTGATTTATTAACTTCGTCTTTAAATCACTAAAAATCAATTTTATGAGAAATAAAGTAATACTCTTTTCATTGTTATTTATCACCATTTTTAGCGCTTGTAATCAAGATGAAAATGAAGTCACTCCAATAGTAATTGACGCTGCTCAAAAAGAGCCAATGACGACTTCACAAGTTAATAAAGTCATAGACGATGCGATTGCGGCTCGTGGAAATTTTGATTGGAAGGAATCCTCGAATCAGATGATTTGGAGTGCTGCTAAGCATGGCAACAATTTGATGACGATTGGTTTTGGAACTTCGGCGAAGGATTTCGATCGTGCAAAAAGTCCAAAGAATCAGTTGATTCAAGAAGAATTGTTGAAGATCATTTTGACCTATGAAGATCAGCCACTAGAAAAAGTTCTGGTTTCTGCCGACGCTGATTTAAACTTGATCAATGTCATCATCACCAAGCAAGAAACGATTATTGCTTTAAGAAGAAGCAAGTATATCCGATATATAGAGCCAGCAGATTATCGTTATGTTTCGATAAAAAATGGGCAAATGCGCGCGGCTTCCAGTAGTTCGAGTTCATCGGGTTGCGGCTACGAGTCGCAGGTTTTAAATGTTTCAGATTATACTACGGTAACACCGAATGCGAAAGTGCCTTGGGCGTTTTACCAGCATAATATACCGAGTGCATGGACATTAAGCACCGGACGCAACATTACGATTGGAATTATTGATACGGGGATTTCACCCAATCAAACGATGTTAGGAAGTAGTTTCAATACGGGAGATTCTTCTGGTCGTACGGTTCAAAAATTTGGTGTGTATATTGATTCGATTTGGCCTTGGAGTACAACGACCGACGGACCGAACGATTTATGCGGTCATGGCACTAGTATGGCGTCGGTAGCAACAGCGCCAAGAAACAACAATGGTCAACCTGTGGGCGTGGCGTATAATGCCAATTTAATTACCTATCGAGCAGCAACGAATGTAGTCATTGATGGTTTTCAAGAGCAAGAAGGCGTGAAGAAAGCTTTCGTTGCATTGGGCAATAACAACAATGTAAAAATCATCTCGATGTCGATGGGTTATGTTTTTTCTGTTGGGAAAATTGTAGATGCCGTTCGATTGGCTTACAGTAAAGGAAAATTGATTTTTTGTGCTGCGGGAACTTCTACCAGTTTTACCACTTTTGTAGGTGTTATTTTTCCAGCGTGGATGCCCGAAACTGTTGCGGTAACCGGCGTTAAAGAAGGAGCAACTGTTGTGGCTTGCGACGATTGTCATACCGGAAATAAAGTTGACTTTACCATCGTAATGCAAAGAGCAGCAACAGGTAATAATGTTCCAATTAATAGTTATTACAATGCGCAAACAGATTATGTTGGCGGTTCATCGGTGGCAACGGCAACAACTGCGGGAATTGCGGCTTTGGTTTGGTCAAAAAATCCAACATGGACAAGGGATCAAGTTTTAAATAAAATGAAACAATCTGGGAACTTCTATCCAAATAGAAGTTCAGAATATGGGTTTGGAAACGTGAACGCGTTTTTGGCGGTGCAGTAAATTTCACATTGAATAAAAAGACCACCAAGATTTATTTTGGTGGTTTTTTTATGAATAGCCATTTCGGAATTGTACTTTTGGCTCATGCAACCCAATACCTCCAAAGATCCATTTCACGGCGTAACGCTACAGAAGATTGTCGAACAATTAGTTGACTATTACGGTTTTGATACGTTGTCGGAACTCATCAAAATCAAGTGTTTTACAGACAATCCGAGTGTGAAGTCAAGTTTGACCTTCTTAAGGAAAACAGCTTGGGCACGAAAAAAAGTAGAAGAATTGTATATCAGAACTTTACCAAAATTTTAAAAATAGACCTCTATTCTGTGAAGTTTCTTTTCAGTAATGAATAAATCACAGTGTCGATAAACTTTCCGTCAAAGAACTCATTTTCAAGAATATGAGCTTCTTTGATAAATCCATTTTTTTGTAGCACACGTTCAGAGCCATAATTTCTTGGGTCGATGACTGCTTCAACAGAGTGTAGTTTCATTTCTTCGAAACCATAGCGCACTACCGCTTTGATGGCCTCTGTGACAACGCCTTTACCATTGTATTCCGGTAAAATCATATAGCCAATTTCTGCGCGATAATTCTGCGGTTGAATACGATAATGACCAATAATTCCGATTAGTTTTGGATTTCCTTTAATCGTAATTGCCCAATTG
>CALPOS020000219.1 GCA_943325255.2 Sphingobacterium thalpophilum | reverse complement strand
GCTGGAAATCATGCCCAAGGCGTTGCTTATTCATGCCATTTATTAAAGATAAAAGGAATTATTTATATGCCAAAAACGACTCCTAATCAAAAAATTAAGCAGGTGCAACTTTTTGGAAAAAAGTATGTTGAGATTATTTTAACAGGTGATACTTTTGATGATGCCTTTTCAACAGCTATTGCTGCTTGTGAGCAAGATAAATCTATTTTCATTCATCCATTTGATGATATCAAAGTGATTGCCGGACAAGGAACAGTTGCTTTAGAAATATTAGAATCGGCTAAAAACCCAATTGATTATGTATTTGTTCCTATTGGTGGCGGTGGCCTTGCCGCTGGGTTATCCACCGTATTTAAGCAATTAAATCATAATACTAAAATTATTGGCGTAGAGCCTGAAGGGGCACCATCTATGAAAACTTCTATAGCAAATAATAAAAATACTATGCTAGAAAGTATCAATAAATTTGTAGATGGCGCTGCAGTTAAACAAGTTGGAGACATCACTTTTGCTATTTGCAAACAAAAACTAGACGATATTATTCTTGTTCCTGAAGGAAAAGTATGTACTACTATTTTACGATTGTACAATGAAGAAGCGATGGTGGTGGAACCTGCAGGAGCATTAACTATAGCCGCATTGGATTTTTATAAAAATGAAATTAAAGGTAAAAATGTAGTTTGTATTGTTAGCGGCAGTAATAATGATATAGAAAGAACAGAGGAAATAAAAGAACGTTCGTTGTTTTATGAAGGATTGAAACATTATTTTATGATTCAGTTTCCGCAGCGTCCTGGGGCTTTGAAAGAATTTGTAAATACGATTTTAGGTGAAGAAGATGATATTACGTATTTTCAATTTGCAAAGAAAAATAGCCGAGAATTTGGTTCTGTTTTAGTAGGTTTGGAATTAAAAAATAAAAAAAATATTCATGCCATAAAGACTAATATGAATACGCATGGCTTCCAATACCGTTACCTCAATGACAAGGAGGATTTGTTTGCTCAATTGATTGGATAAAATAGCTAAATAAAAAATATTTCAAATAAAAAAAGGGAAAACAAAACTACTTGTAATCCCTTTTTTATTTAAGTGAACGCTATTGATTTGTTTTCAAATGAAACATTAGAATTTCTAGCTAATTTGGTTGAAAAAATGCCTTAAAATTATTCCTAATTTATTGCAAAAATACCGTTTGACCTACTCTTCATTTTTTTGCATTTCAACTATTTGTAGCATGGCAATTTACATCTTTCCTACTGAATTGAAAAAATATACTTTTCATACAAATAGACCTGTCAATTGACAGGTCTAAAAATAAAAATTTTCAATAAAAATAATAATATGTGTTTTTATTGTACAACAATGGTAACCGTGTCTGTATTTCTTTTAAAACTATAATCACTTGCGGATGAGGTGCTATTATAAATATAACCAGAACCTGAATAAATTTTATCACTTAATCTCGTACCCAGGACAGTTACTACATAGGTTCCAGCTGTATTAAATTTATAGGAGTAAGTCAAATCATATCTGTTGATAGCCACTCCGGTAGAAAATCCTCCCACAGGAGTTAATAATACACTTAAATTTGTAAAATAGGTATCCACTAGACTTTGACAATTAGCATATGTTTTTAGTGTGGGCATTAACTCTCTAATGCGAATCGCGGCAGTATCTTTAAAGTAAGATTTGTCCACTAAACTTTGTAAGCCAGTAATTACAGCATTAGCATCGATTGTTATATTGGGATTTGCAAGATTATACGCTATAATTTCAGCGGTCAAAATAGGAGTCCAAGTGTCTAAACTAGCTTGTGTTAGCACATACGCTTCGTCATCAATTTTTTTACCCCCAGTAATAACTAAATAACTTTTTGCAAAATCATGTCCGCTGTCACCGGTGTAAACCACGTAGGTTTCTGCATTACCTGACATTTTAAAGGTTACAGTTTCATTAATAGCTATCTGTGTTTTATCAGCTTCTATGCTAACCCATGTATCTAATTCATCTTTCTCACAAGAAGTGAAACAAAACAAAATCGATAAAAGCACTAAAATACTTATTGAAAATTTGGTTTTCATACTGTTTATTTCTTTAATTAATTGTATCCCGGATTATTAGGTCCTATCGAAGGATTTGCCGTTCTCTCATTATTTGGTATTGGAAGTAAAATATGAAAATCTTGAAGCGCACCAGTTATTAAATTCCATTCCGTAATTTTTCCATTCCAATAATTAGTCCATTTATTTGTGGTTATTGCTGGGACTTCAACCGGAGGAGTTTCTGATATTTTAGCGGCATATAGTGTATTTAGTCCACGCAAAGTAGACCTTAGAGTGCCCCACCGAACCAAATCATACCATCTTTTGTTTTCTTGGCTTAATTCTCTACTTCGCTCTAAGATAATATAATCTCTAAAAGCAGATTGAGTTGAAACCAATGGGTTTGAAAGCGTTAAATCGATTAAACCAGTAGATCTTTGAAGTGTCAAAGAACGTGGTAAAATATCTCGATGAACACCACCTACATTAGTATTTCGAGCTCTACTTCTCAGCATATTTAAGGCGTCTATAGCAGGTTGAGTTGGTCCAGTAGTTTCATTCAAAGCCTCTGCATAAATTAACAACACTTCTGCATACCTAAATATTGGCCAGTTAACATCGTAATCATTTGTTTGAAGTACGAAACCAGGATTACGAACTGGATAACGCCTAAATTTAGCAGCCGATACAGCGGGATTATTGCTAACAGCACTTACAACACTATAACTTCCAGTAGCAGCATCTATTAGAATTCTCGCATTAGTCCAATTCATGCGAATACTATCCGCTTTTTCATAATAAAATTGATGATAGGGATTGGCTCTTATGGCACCTTGTGATCCGCCTGCAGCTAAATTATCTACACCAGAAGCATTAGAAGGAATGCCCATATTAATTCCAATTGTATTTCCGACCCCTAATCCTGGTGATTTAAATTGTACATCAAAAACAATTTCATCATTATTTTTATTTTGTACTATAAACGCATCTGGAAAATAACTACATAAAGAATATCGATTTGAATCTATCACCTCTTTAGCATATTTAGCCGCCAAAACAAAATCTGCAATGCCATTACCAGTATTATCCCTTTTAGCCATACTACCTCTGGTAAGATAGACACTTGCTAATAAAGTTTTGGCTGCATCTTGAGTAGCATGTCCTGCTAAACCAGCAGTTTTTACTTTTAAATTAACCACACCATATTCAAGATCTTTAATTATATTTTCATACACATTAGCGACAGGCGTTCTAGGAATATTTAGCTCATTCAGCGAAGTTGTTTCTGAATCTTTGTAAGGCACATCGCCGAAATATCGAATTAAGTTGAAGTACAATAATGCTTTAATAAATTTTGCTTCAGCAACTAAAGTATTTCTTTCGGTGATATCCATATTAATACTTGGAATTTTAGATATCGCAAGATTAGCTCTATTTATTCCCTTATAATGATCTCGCCAAATAGGCAAAATTACTTCAATATTATCTGCCGTGAAAGTAAATAAGTTTAGTCCTGATAGCGGCACTTTTGACCCTGCGTTATGTTCATCTGTAGAAAAAAGAGTTTGACTCTTACCATATACCCCTTCTAGTTGCAACGAACTGTATACACCGACAATTGCCGCTTTGGCATCGGCTTCTGTTTTAAAATAATTTTCAGTGGACAGTTGAGAAACTGGAACTTCTTCTAATAAGTCACTACAGCCGACAAAACCTGATGCCAATACTAAAAAATACAAATATTTGATCTTATTTTTCATTTT
>CALPOS020000218.1 GCA_943325255.2 Sphingobacterium thalpophilum | reverse complement strand
TAATTCCGTCAGATAATCCAATCTTTGGCACATAGATGTGTTTGGCGCCCGACCACTTCATAGATAATAGATAACTTTTGGTCGCTAACACGATCACGTCGGCACGATCTGGATTTAAATCCAATTCTGAAACGCGTTGCTCGTATGTTAATGAATTCAAATAATTGAAACGTTTGTTTACATAAGAATACGAAAGCGGTTTGTCTTGTTGCTTGCCCGACATTTTGAATAACTTATTGATATTTCCACCAGATCCAATTAATGTCACAGATTCAAAATCGATGGTGTGATATTTTATCCAACTTTCTATTTCGTGCCAAACGACCTCATTAACCATTTCGTTTAAGAGTCGAACCGTTCCTATTTTGAAGGATTTTGAAGCAATCACAGTGTTATTCGAAAACAAGGAAAATTCTGTACTTCCGCCGCCTACATCTACATACAAATACGTATTTTCTTTTGCTAACAAGTGACCCAAATCAGCCGAAACAATCATTGCCGCTTCAGTTTTACCGTCGATTAATTCAATTTCAACATCAGCCCTTTCTTTAATAATCTTAATAACTTCAGCACTATTGGTTGCTTCTCGCATGGCAGAAGTGGCTAGTGCTTTATATTTTTCAACGTTATGCACTTTCATTAGAAGTTTAAACGCATTCATCGCATCTACCATTCTCTCAATATTTTCGTCGGAGATGTCACCTACTGTAAAAGAATCTTGTCCCAATCGAATGGGCAGACGAACTAATGCACTTTTGGTAAAGTGAGTTGGCTTGCCCTTTTCTTCAATAATATTAGAAACAAGCAAACGCATTGCATTAGACCCAATATCAATCGCAGCGTATTTTTTTATGCTAATCATTTATTTGTATTGAATTACGAATTTGGATTTACGATTACGGGTTCTTCTGAGGAAATCGAATAACGATTTTTATAATAGTTATACGTTTCTAATTGCGCTCTAAATACAGGATCGTTGCCGCGAACACGGTATTTATTATCTAACTTATCCGAATGATATCGAGCTTTCACATTTCCTTTCCAGCCCGTATTGAACGCGTCGATCAGTTCTTTTTTAATATTGGTGTCATAGATAGGACAAGTCACTTCTACACGAGCATCAATATTTCTGGTCATAAAGTCGGCAGAAGAAATAAATACATCTGGATCACCATTATTAGCGAAGATAAAAACACGTGCATGCTCAAGATAATTGTCGACGATACTAATGGCTTCGATGTTTTCGCTCATTCCTTTTACGCCGGGAATCAAGGAACAAATACCTCTCACCAACAATTGAATCTTCACTCCCGCTCTACTTGCTTCATATAGTTTATCAATCATATCAAAATCGGACAAACTATTCATTTTCAGTTTGATGTACGCTTCGTTGCCTATTATAGCGTTGTTAATTTCGCGATCTATTAATCGATAAAAACGCGAACGCGTGTAATGAGGAGAAACGATTAGATGTTTATATCGATAGACTCTAAAATTAACATCGAAGAAATCAAAAACTTTATTGACGTCTTTGAGAATTTGATCGTGACACGTAAACAAAGTAACGTCTGTATAAATTTTTGCAGTCGATTCATTAAAATTTCCTGTAGAAACCAAACCATATCGCTTTAATTTACCATCATGAATGCGCTCGATAACACAAATTTTACTATGAACTTTTAAACCTTTGATTCCAAAAATCAAATTGATTCCTTCGGTTTGCATTTGTTCTGCATAGTAAATGTTGCTCGCTTCGTCAAATCGCGCTTGCAATTCTATTTGAACTGTTACTTTTTTACCGTTTTTGGCAGCGTTAATCAATGAACTAATAATCTGCGAATTCTTAGCTAATCGGTAAAGTGTAATTTTTATTGTGGTAACTTTCGGATCTAGTGCTGCTTCACGAAGAAACTTGATTACATAGGAAAAGGATTGATAAGGTGCATTGATGAGATAATCTTTCTTGCTGATTTTCTCTAAAATACTTCCTTCTAAACTCAAATCACAAACCGGCAGTGGCTCGTTGGTTTTGTATAACAAATCGTATCTTCCCAAATTAGGAAAACTCATGTAATCTCTTCTGTTGTGGTATCTCCCACCAGGAATGATACTATCCGTTTCATGGATATTCATTTTTGTAATAAAGAACTTCAGCGTGTCTTTGCTAATTTCTTTATCATAAACGAATCGAACTGGCTCTCCAATTCTGCGATCTTTGACACTGGTAGCAATCTTTTCCATCATGCTTTTGCTCATATCACTGTCAATTTCAAGCTGCGCATCTCTGGTGATCTTGATCATGTTTGCAGAAATACTCTCATAATCAAAAATGCTAAAAATACTATGCAAATTATGGCGGATGACATCATCCAATAATATGATATAGCTCTTCCCATCCTTGGGCGGAAGCACTACAAAACGGTTGATTGTTTTTGGGATTTCAATAACAGCGTATGTCACTTCCTGTTTTGGTTTGACTAAGTTAAGAATAGTTCGTTTGGAAGGTTTTGGCTTCATCACCAATTTTACCGCTAAATAGCCCGAAGTGTCTTTTAGTAATGGAAACTCCGCCAAATCATTTAATATAATCGTAACTAAAGCAGGACTCACCGTTTGTATAAAAAAGTCCTTAATAAACAGCTCGTGTTCTTCTAATATCTGATTTTCATTGATAATAAAAATATTCTCAGATTCTAGCTTCTTTTGGATAACATGAAGAATTCTCAAACTTTCGGCTTGTTGCTGAATCACAATTTGAGTGATTTCTTGTAATAATTGCTGAGAGCTAATACCACCAAGCACTTTTTCGCCTGAAATTCCAGACATACTAAGTCGTCGAATGGCGGCAAAACGAACTCTGAAAAATTCATCTAGATTATTGG
Organism: Sphingobacterium thalpophilum; assembly: GCA_943325255.2. Classification (GTDB taxonomy): domain Bacteria; phylum Bacteroidota; class Bacteroidia; order Flavobacteriales; family Flavobacteriaceae; genus Flavobacterium. The sequence continues at coordinate 935 of CALPOS020000218.1, read as the reverse complement.
AAAAAATACCTACAAAACGAAGTCTATCTAATAAAGGCACTGTGTCATCGCCCGCTTCTTGTAAAACTCTAGCATTAAATGCCAACCAACTTTTCTCTCTATCTATATAGGTATTCTGCGACATGTAACTAATTTAAATCTTTTGGGAAAATTACTTTTAATGTTTTACCGCTTTGTATGGATTGCCAATCTTCTGTATCAAATTGCAAAGAAACAAAACCAGAAGTGGATACATTGTCGATAAAAGTGCTGCCAAATTTATTAACAAAATTTGTAATTGCCTCGTTATGTCCAAAAAGAATAACATTATTATAAGAATTTGGAAATAATTTGATGATGCTTTCTAATTTGCGGTCATCAAATGTATATAAGGCTTCAGAAAATATAATATTCTCGATAGGATATGAAAAATTCTGAGCAAAAATAATGGCAGTTTCCTTCGCTCTTTTTGCTGCACTTGATAGGACTTGAAATTGTTTCGGCAAAAATGACATACAACTAGTGGCAACATCATGAGCGTCTTTGATGCCACGTTGCATTAATGGACGATCAAAATCTTGTAGCGGTGCGTCCCAACTTGATTTAGCGTGTCTAATAAGTATTAAATTTTTCATGACCTACAGTTTAAAGGTACAATGTACTGATTTAAATTATCATAACGAGTATCAATTCCAATTACTTCCGATTTGAATTTCAAAAAAACGACCTATTTTACTTGTATTTTTTGTAATATAATTCTTTCTTAAATATAATAATAATGTATTTCATCGATGTTTTATGCATTTAATCGTCTTTTTGTTTTGTTGAAAGATATAGAAAAAGTAGATTTGAATGTCAAAATAAAACAAAAGTGAAATACTTTTACTCAACATACAAGGAAAACAGAGAGTTCCGATGGTTCGCCATTGCGACACTCTTTTTGTTGAGCCATTATG
>CALPOS020000217.1 GCA_943325255.2 Sphingobacterium thalpophilum | reverse complement strand
TAAGCAAGCTACGCAAGGTGATAAAGAGGAACGAGGTTCAAGAATCGATATTCCAGGTTGTAATGAATTGGAAAAAAATGCGGTCTTAAGTTTAATATTTTCCAAAATACCTGAAAAAGGTGTGATGTTAAAACCCAATTTCAGAAAACTGGGATTTGCTATATTTTTGACTATTATTCTCCCATTATTAGTCTATTATCGAGTGAGAAGTGTCATTCCTAATTTTGATTATCACTATGATTTTTTGGTGCCAGTTTATGTCGTTTTTGTGGGATTGGTGCAATATTTTAAATATAGAAATAGTCGCCTTTTCATAAATAATGACTTTATTATTCTGCAAAGCGGCGCTTGGGATATTAGTAATGAAATCATCGAACCCAATCGAATTCAAGCCATCACGACATCGCAATTGTTTTGGCACAAGAACATTGATATTGGTTCATTAACTTTGCACACAGCGGGTGGAAATATCGCTTTTCAACTGGGGGAATTTTCAAAAATTAAACAGTACGTAAATTTATGGTTGTTTGAATTAGAAAAATCCGATAGCAATTGGATGTAATCAATTGATAATGTTGAATTAACAATTGACAATTAATTTGAGCAAATGAGTCGTCTGTATTTTTTTTAAAGATCGTAATAATTATCAATTATCAATTATCCATTATCCATTATCAATTATCCATTAATTATGAAACACTGGATTCAAGCCGCACGATTAAGAACCTTACCACTTTCGGTATCTGGAATTATTGTCGGGAGTTTTTACGCGATGTCACAATCGCTATTCAACTGGAAGATTGTGCTGTTTGCCTTGTCGACAACTTTAGGTTTGCAAATCCTTTCTAATTTTGCTAACGATTACGGCGATGGTATCAAAGGCACGGACAACGAAGATCGGGTTGGCCCAAAACGCGCTATTCAAAGTGGAGCCATCAGTCCATCAGCGATGAAGAACGCCATGATTCTGACCGCGATATTAACGATGATTTCTGCCATGGCATTGATTTACTTTTCGTTCAAAGACACCAATTATGTTTATTCCTTATTTTATTTAACGCTTGGTGCATTGGCAGTGGCTTCGGCTATTCGTTACACCGTTGGAAATACCGCTTACGGTTATCGTGGTTACGGCGACATTTTTGTTTTTGTTTTCTTTGGATTGGTCAGCACCATTGGGATTTATTTTATGTTTTCAAAGTCGATAGAAGACGGCTATCTCTTATTTCTACCAGCATCTGCAATTGGACTATTGAGTGTTGGCGTTTTGAACCTAAACAACATGCGCGACGAAATCTCTGATCGAAAAGTAGGCAAAAATACAATCGTCGTAAAAATCGGAGGAGCCAAAGCTAAAATTTACCACTATGTTCTAGTAGTAACCGCAATGGTTTTGGTCTTGGTTTTCGCGGTACTCAACGATTTCCATTTCGACCAGTATATATTTGTAGTGGCTTATTTCCCTATGATTAGCCATCTGATAACCGTATACAAAAATAGAGATCCAAGAAAACTCGATCCAGAGTTGAAAAAACTCGCCATCAGTACATTTCTACTGTCGGTACTTTTATCTTTATGTCTCATTTTCTTTTTATCAGATATTATTGTCAATAATTCATAAACACCAATTATTATGAAAATAACTTTCTATGGTCATGCTTGTATCGGAATTGAAGTAAGTGGAAAATTTATTATAGTCGATCCATTTATTACAGCGAATCCAAAAGCAAGTCATATCAATTTTGTCGATCTCAAGCCAGATTATATTTTTCTTACGCACGCACACCAAGATCACGCGCTTGATGTGGAAGCGCTGGTGGCCAACAATCCAGAAACAATTATCGTTTCTAATGCGGAAATCATTACCTACTATTTAGAAAAAGGTTTCAAAGGACACATGATGAATCACGGCGGTTCGTGGCAATTCGATTTTGGACGCGTAAAATACGTCAATGCCATCCATTCTAGTTCTTTTGCTGATGGCACGTATGGCGGAAATCCAGGTGGATTTGTCATCGAAGGGGAACACAAAAACATCTACATTGCTGGAGATACGGCGCTTACTTGGGATATGAAACTGATTCCAATGAGAACCAAACTCGATTTAGCGGTTCTTCCCATAGGAAACAACTTCACGATGGATGTCGAAGATGCGATTCTTGCTGCTGATTTCGTCGAATGTGACAAGATTCTTGGCTGTCATTACGATACCTTTGGTTTCATCGAAATCAACCATCAAGACGCCATTCAACAATTTTTCAACAAAGGAAAAGATCTTATGTTGCTAGAAATCGGTCAAAGTATTGAACTTTAATTTTTAGGAGCTATTTCCCGCTTTCGCCTTTATCTTTTTTCGTTCCTCAAAAAGGATATCGGCTCTATCGGGGCTAGAGTATTCAAATCCTATCAGTCTTAATTTTAACTTTGCGCCTCTGCGTCTTAGCGAGCTAAAAAAAATATGCAAAACAAACTCACATTTATCTTCTTACTAATCACCGCATTCACCTTCGCTCAAATCGACGGCTATTGGGATAAAGAGCGGGCAACATCCAAACAAGTTGTCGTTAGCGCTCGCGATCGAATCATCATTCCTCTTGATGAATTGCCCGAGGGCACGACCGAAATTGTCTATAGAATTACACTATTAGACGAGAATCAGCAGTTGTCTAGCAGTCTCGTTTCTATTCTCAAAGCAATTCCAGATCCAACAGGAATCACTCAAGGTTCCGCCGGGGCGATTTTTTTATTGTCAAAAATTACTGGAAACGATGAATGTAAGTATGCAATTTTAACTTCGAAAGAAAAAGCACTCGCCTACAAAAAAGATGGAATAACAGAGAAAGCTTGTTTATATCAAAATAAGCCATTAAATAAAGATGCCAGACGAATCACGATAGACGGAACGACTTGTTTTCAAAACAACGCCATGTGGTTTGGTTTCGAAAGCAAAAATTGGATTCTCAATCAGAAAATCGTACTCGAAGTAGTGCCATGGGTAGATGCAAAACTAAGTAGAGGTTGGAATGTTGCGCATAAGAAAGAACTTATCAATGTGATCAATAATCTTCCTATCTACAAGGCTTTAAATAAGAAAGAAGAATTTTCGGCATGTTACCTCGAAAGCGCAACAAATAAATATACCTACAAAGAATACAAAAAACTATTGGGCATTGAATTAAAGAAAGACTCAGATGCTATAGTGGAAGCCTGCATACTTCAAACCGGAGAAACCGCTAAGTTGGTAAATCTGATTAGAGATAAAGCATCAAAAGCGTTTGAAGCAGGTCAATACCAATTGGCGATTGATATTACACAAACAGAAATTATCAATGCTAATAAGGCCGTTGCAATGGATTATTTTACATTAGGCGATTATTATTTGCTTACTAAGCAATTCGTCAAAGCGGAACAAAGCTACAATAAAGGAATCGCGATTGATCCAAATGAAATCAATCTTAAATTGGAATTGGCACATATATATCTTTTTACAGATCGTGTTTCGGAAGCCAAAGAAATTCACAGGACATACAAAAATCAAAATGTTTTTCCAACAATAAGCTGGAAACAGCAAGTAGAACATGACTTCAAAATGTTCAAGAAATATGGATTACCATCGAGTAATTTCAAGAAAATTATGCGAATTTTGAATTAGAGCCATAATGAAAGCAACCTATCATCAATACTTCCTTCAATTTAAAAATCCATCAGGAACTTCTCGTGGTGTATTGACCGAAAAAGAGACTTGGTTTATTATTCTAGAAGATAACGGTAAGAAAGGAATAAGTGAGTGTGGATTGCTTCGTGGCTTGAGTTGTGATGATCGTCCAGATT
>CALPOS020000216.1 GCA_943325255.2 Sphingobacterium thalpophilum | reverse complement strand
TTTGAATTGTTATAACATTTCATTAACAACATTCCCTACCCCAGTGTAGAAAAAAAAAACGTACTCTAACTTTTCGTTAAGTTTGGCGGTCACATTACATCAATTAAATTAATTTCAATGAATTATATTTCTTCAGTCCTTACTAAAAACTTGATAAAATTAAGTCTCCTCCTCTATCTTCTCAGCCGTTCAACAATCACATTTGGTCAAGAGGCGCCCTCCACTTCAGCCGCTTCAATCATCGGACAAATCATCGATGACGCAACGGAAACTCCAGTAGAAAATGTTATAATAAAGTTATCCGCCGTCAATGACTCAACCAAAGTGGCTAGCACAATCTCTGATGGGGAAGGAAAATTTCAGCTGAAAGCGAATGGAATAGGAAACTATAAACTAAAAGCATATTTGATTGGTTATGATGCCAAAAAAATCAGTGTGAAAGTAAACGACGCTTCAACTGTTGACCTTGGGCAAATCAAAATAAAGAGCGCTTCTATCAACTTAGACGAAGTAAAAATTGAAGGAAATTATAGATTGAAAATTGATGTCGATAAGAAAGTGTATAAAATCGATGCGAATGCAGCAGGCACCAACGGAACAGCGGGCGATATTTTGCAGAACATTCCATCAGTATTTATCAATCAAAACGGATCGGTGACACTTCGCGGCGGAAAAGTCAAAATTTATATCAACGGAAAACCAAGCGGCATTTTGGGTATTAGTCGATCTCAAATATTAGATTATATTCCCGCTAGTTTAATTGAAAGCATCGAAGTCATTAATGATCCTTCAGCCAAATACGACGCCGATGGTAGCAGTGGCATCATCAACATTATCCTAAAAAATCAAAACAAACCTGGTATCAACGGAATGATTTCCTTGGGTGCTGGTACATTAGATCGCTATAATGGTTCGGCCAACTTGAGTTTCAATTATAAAAAACTGAGTCTGTTTACCTCCTATGACCTCAAGAGTGTCAACATTAATAGTTGGGAAACCAAAGATCGGAAAAGTGATTTTACAAGTGGTGTGAGATATGTTAATCAAGATCGTGATTTTTATAGTAAAACCATCAATCAAAATTACAGATTTCGTGGGGAATATGCGTTTACCAAAAAGAGTGTATTGGGCTTCTCCTATTTAAACTCGAAGACCGTCGATACTGATCTCAACAACTTTCGCTACGAAGGTTTTGATGAATTCTTAGCATTGACAGATCTATACAATCGAAAAATCAACGAAAAAGACCATGACAATTCCAACAGTTTCACTTTAAATTATACTAAAAAGTTTAAAAAATCTCAACAATTCAGTGCGGACTTGTTTTACTCAAAAGGAACTGAAAAAACAGTAGGTGATATCGACCAAAGATTTTTCAATTTGGATGGTACGCCATCGACTCAACTGCCGGAAATAGCCAATACATATAATAATAATTCAGAAACCAATCTAGTCGGTCAAATAGATTATGAGCAGCCATTAGGCAAGAAAATCAAAATGGAAATGGGTTATAAAATCCGCTCCAAAAAAACAACCTCCGCCTATCAGTTAGACAATTACTATCAGCCACTCGATATCTATATTACAGATCCCGTGATCTCTAATGATTTTGAATATGACTTGATGGTAAATGCAGGATATGTTACTTATCGAAATAAACTCAATAGTTTTAGTTATAAATTAGGTATGCGCGTTGAACAAACCGATATTCAGTTTAACGTTAGCAATAACGAAGTCGACCAATCGATTCATTACACCGACTTTTTCCCTAGTGTTCACTTATTGCAAGAATTTAAGAACAACAACAAGTTGACCTTGCGCTACAGCAGAAGAATCGACCGACCTGCATTTCGGGAAATTAATCCGTTACAACAGTTTAATGATCCGTTGTTTCTTAACCAAGGAAATCCATCCTTACGACCTGAATACACCAATTCGTTCGACCTCACGCATACCAAATCATGGAAACAAAGTTCAATTAGTGGCAGTTTGTATTACCGTGGAGCAACTGGTACTATTCAAAGAATCATCATACTTGATGACAGTAATGTGACCACAACAAGCTATCAAAACTTGAAAAGTTCCACCAATATTGGCGCTGAAGTCAATGCTTATTTTCAATTATACAAATGGTGGAAAATAAATTCCAGTTTAAATTACTATAAAAACACCAATGACGGAAGCAATATTGGTAGCGAATTCACATCGGAAGGCAATAGCTTTAATGGTAAAATGAACAACAATTTTACCCCTTGGAAAAAATCAATGTTTCAAATATCAGCCAACTATCAGTCTCCAACCTATTCACCCTTGGTTAAAAACTATGGCCAACACTACGTAAACGCTTCTTTCAGACAAGATTTATATAACAAACGACTCAGTATTTCTATCCGATGCACTGACCTATTCTTGACGCAAAGAAGAAATTACGACTATATTGGACCCAATTTCGCCGTCAATAGCAGATCCAATCGAGAATCTAGAGTTCTCTATCTTGGTGTAACATTCAGATTGTTCGGAAAAAATAAAAAGGAAAATGAAGAGGAAAGTGAAGAGGAAAATGAAGATAATGACGATACCAATTGATAAAGTATTCATTACTCTTTAAAGAACAAATTAGTTTTGGCTAAAGATATTCGTGAGGGTAATTATCCAGTTTCGAACTAATTTGATCTATTAATGTCTCTTTTTTTCATTGCTTATTCTAGATTGTAATTCTCAATTCCGAACTCAAAAATCTAACAAACTTTTCCTACTTTTGCGCCATGGCAAAGAAAACCACTGACAAAATCATATTTGATCATATCAAAGTCTTGGATGCAGGCGCGAAAGGCGTTTCTGTAGCCAAAGCACCAGACGGAAAAGTTATTTTTATCCCTAATGTCGTTCCAGGCGACGTTGTTGATGTGCAAACTTTCAAAAAAAGAAAAGCGTATTACGAAGGCAAAGCGATTCGTTTTCATGAATTTTCCGAACACCGTATTGAGCCTATTTGCGAACATTTTGGAGTTTGTGGCGGCTGTAAATGGCAAAACATGAAGTATTCGCAGCAGTTGTTTTACAAACAAAATGAAATCAAAAATCATTTGCAACGCATCGGAAAAGTCGAACTTCCTGAATTTGAGTCAATCTTAGGTTCGGAAAAACAATTCTTCTATCGAAACAAAATGGAATTTGGATTTTCAAATGCACGTTGGTTGACAGAAAAAGAAATTGAATCGACTGACGATTTAGGAAACCGAAATGCCTTAGGATTTCACATTCCTAAAATGTGGGATAAGATTCTCGATATTACCAAATGTCACTTGCAAGAAGATCCATCGAATGCCATTCGAAATGAAATACGAGATTTTGCCAATGAGAAAAATTTGTCGTTTTTCAATCCAAGAAACCACGAAGGTTTGTTGCGCACGTTGATGATTCGTACCGCATCTACTGGCGAAATTATGGTTTTGATTCAATTTTTTGAAGAAGATAAGGCCAATCGTGAACTTTTGTTGGATCACCTTTACAGTAAATTTCCTCAAATTACGTCCTTGCAATATGTGATTAATGGCAAACCCAACGATACGATTTATGATCAGAAAGTACATCTTTACAAAGGTCGTGATTACATTCTTGAGGAAATGGAAGGTTTACATTTTAGCATCAACGCCAAATCATTTTACCAAACCAATTCAGCGCAAGCGTATGAGTTGTATAAAATTACCCGCGATTTTGCAGGCTTGACAGGAAATGAAATTGTGTATGACTTGTACACTGGAACTGGAACCATTGCCCAATTCGTTTCCAAAAAAGCGAAGAGAGTAATCGGTGTTGAAAGCGTACCCGAAGCCAT
>CALPOS020000215.1 GCA_943325255.2 Sphingobacterium thalpophilum | reverse complement strand
TAAAAGACTCTTGTCTCGGGTTAAAACCTATAGTACCTTCAAAATTCCAATTTTCACTTTTTCCAATTTTAGTATCGAAGTTATAACTAACGGTATGGTCATAAATCAAATTTTCATTAACACTGGTACGCATAAAACCTTCTGTATCGAATGGTTGACCATTACCTTTATTGATATAGTATTTTTTAGTTTGGGTATAATTATCCATCGATAGTCTATAAGAAATATTTGACCAAGAATTAATTTCATAACTAGTGGTGAAATTCCCGAAGAATCGTCTTACAGCCTCATCATCACTTGAGTTCTTTAAAGTCCAACGCGGATTTGGAATATCTCTCCTATAATATACAGAAGAGTTATCTAAAGGATTTGAAAATGGCAAATTAAATAAATCTATATTTCTTGGTGTATACAAAATATTCGCAAACACAGAAGGAAAAGCAGCATTAGAACCAAATCCAGCCGCTGTCGGTGGCGCAGACTTATCCGTTTTTACATAGTTCATAATCGAACTAAAAGTAAATCCATTTGATAATTTTGTTGTTCCACCACCACTAAGGTTCAAACGCTGGTATTTGTTGTTCTCAATAAAACCTTGGTCATTGGTATTACCAACACTCAAATTATAAGAAGTATTCTCCGAACGACCACCAACACTTACAGATGTAGTGCTCACAGCACCGGTTCTAAAAAATGGCTTTACGTTGTTTGCTGGCGCGTATGGAACGGTCTTCCCAACAAACTCTGGAAACAAAGTCGCATTAGCTAGGTAAGCGTAAGGATGCGGCACAGTGCCATCAGCATTAATACCTTGTGTCCCCGCAACCCCGAAGGCTGGACCCCAGTTTGAAAAAGCAGTAGTAAACTGATTGTCAAAACCATTTCCATAAGAATTTTGGTAATCCGGTAAAGCCGCGATTTCTGTCATATATAATGATTGAGAAAACGAAACGGCCATTTTCTTGTTTATATCTTTAGTATTTCCCGACTTGGTGGTTACTAAGATAACTCCATTCCTACCGGATGAGCCGTATAATGTCGTTGCACTTAACCCTTTCAAAATGCTAACAGTTTCAATTGAATTTGGATCTAAATCCAAGAACCTGCTCGAGGCATTAGTAGCCCCTTCAACAAAATTTCCATCAGAATTAGTATCTGCGTTAAAAGGAACACCATCAACAACAAATAAGGGCTGATTATTTCCAGTAATAGAAGAATAACCACGAATAATGATATTCGTTCCTGAACCTGACAATCCACTTGTTTGCTGGATGTTAACTCCCGGAGCTTTTCCAGTAAGCGCTCTAGCGATATCAGTAGAAGGTTTTGAAGCAAACTCCTCGGCCTTAATCGTTGTTACCGCATATCCTAAAGCTTTCTTCTCTTTTTTGATACCTTGACTGGTCACAACCACTTCACTTAACTCTTCACCTCCTGATTTCATAACCATGTTTACTGTATTGGATGCTCCAACTGTCGCAGTAGCATCTTTCATACCTATAAAAGAGAAAATCAAAACATCCCCAGCCTTAGCCTTTAATGAATATTTTCCATCAACATCGGTTTGAGTTCCTTTTTTGGTACTCTTAATAATTACATTGGCACCAGGTAGCGGTCCCGACTCGTCAGAAACAACACCGGTAACAGTTTTCTCCTGTGCAAAAGCAAACTGCATTGATAACGCTACGCATAGCGTAAAAATCCATTTGAACTTTGATCTCATATAAATTTTGTTTGAGTTAGATATCTTGCAAACTTCTTAATAATTTCTTAATTAAACAAATATATATTCTTAATAAAATTTGCAGTATGATGTTAAATTTATTTCATTTAACTACTTTTTTCGAGAAATATCTCGAAGTCAGACTGTTTATTCTCTTAATTTAGCGTTTTCCCGTCGTAACAACAAAAAAAATAATGCTCATTAAAAACTACTCCAATTTCTCACTAGAAGCTGGTACGGACGAAGCAGGACGCGGTTGTCTTGCAGGTCCCGTGACTGCTGCTGCCGTAATATTGCCTAATGACTTTGAACACAAATTACTCAACGACTCCAAGCAATTGTCACAATCAAAAAGACTACTTTTAAAACCAATTATTGAAAATATTGCGACTTCATTTGCAATAACTCATCTGGACCCTTTAATCATTGACGAAATAAATATTCTCAACGCCTCCATAAAAGCGATGCAAGAATCGATATTGAAATTGAATCCTTATCCAGAATATGTTATTGTAGATGGAAATCGTTTTAAACCCATTCCAAACATTCCCCACAGTTGCATCATTAAAGGTGATTCAAAATACATGAGTATCGCCGCCGCATCTATACTAGCCAAAACCTATCGCGACGAATATATGAATCAAATTCACGAAGAATTTCCGATGTATAACTGGAAGCAAAACAAAGGCTACCCAACCCTAGAACATCGTGAAGCTATCAGAAAATACGGCGTAACAAAATACCATCGCATGAGTTTTCGATTATTACCGGAACAATTAAAATTGGATTTTTAGAGGGTAAGACTTTACGACTGTAAGATTTGAGGACTTTAAGATTTTAGGATTGTAAGATATTAAGACTGTAAGATTGGGAGATTCTTTTACGCACAAAAAAAATGATGCTTATACATCAAACTGGATTTCTTATTCAAACAAATTTTAGTCCTACAGTCCTATGACCTTACAATTTCTATAAATATTGCTTTTCAGAAACAAAAGTACAAGCAAACAAATTCTGAAAATGTTTCAAAATCTTACCTTTCACTTCCACCTCATCTACTGCCGAAACACCTAACTCGATATTTAATGATGTCACCGCTTTTCCTTTAATTCCGCACGGAATAATATGGTCAAAATAACCCAAATCAACATTCACATTCAAAGCCAATCCATGCATGGTAACCCAACGAGAAGCACGAACACCCATCGCACAAATCTTACGAGCAAACGGAGTTCCTACATCCAACCACACTCCGGTCTCTCCTTCGCTTCTTGAACTTTCTATACCGTATTCTCGTAAAGTCAAAATAATCACTTCCTCTAAAAACCGCAAATACTTATGGATATCGGTGAAAAAGTTCTCCAAATCCAAAATCGGATAACCTACAATTTGTCCAGGTCCATGATACGTAATGTCACCACCACGATTGATCTTATAAAAAGTAGCGCCTTTCGCTTCCAATTGTTTCTCAGACAAAAGCAAATTTGTCATGTCGCCGCTTTTTCCCAACGTATACACATGCGGATGCTCTACAAACAAAAAATAATTGGGAGTTTCTAGCTGAGTCTCTTCTCTCCGATTGCGGATTTTAAAATCAACAATCGACTTAAAAATCGCCTCCTGATACGCCCAAGTTTCGTTATAATCTTTGATTCCTAAATCTTCTACCTGAATGACTTTGTTCATGACAAAAATGTGAAGGACAAATTTACAAACTTAATTGGAGTGAATTTTATTTTTATTTTTAGGAGCACAAAAGCGGTTTACATAACAGCACTTGTCCCGCTATTCGCTGCAATCTTCTTATGCTGAACTCGTTATGTAGTTGGGATGCTGAAACGAGTTCAGCATAAGAAGGATTTCCACTGCTATCGGGGCTAATTTTTGGAGGTTCATTGCAAAAATGACGTTTTCAAAATCTTACAATCCAAAATCCACTTTGTAACTTTACAACTAATACCTACATTTGCACTCTTAAAATAAGAAGACCAATGGCATTATCCGAACAAGAAATATTGCGCCGTGAAGCACTAACCGAATTGCGAAATTTGGGCATCGAACCATATCCGGCAAACGAATTTGTAACAACTGCTTATTCAAAAGAAATTCTCGAAAACTTTGAGAAAT
>CALPOS020000214.1 GCA_943325255.2 Sphingobacterium thalpophilum | reverse complement strand
TATACCGAAATCGGAATTATTTTCTCTGAACTGGAGTACATTCTCGCTTATTTTGTCAAACTCATGGGCTGTTTCTCCTTCTGTTTGTTTTTGGGAATTCTTGTAAAACGTTCCGCATTTGCACTCGGATTTTTATTAGTTTGGGGCATTGTTGAAGGCATCGCGCGCGGAATATTGAACTTCAAATTATTTCCAGAGGGCAATATTGCCTCCTATATTACCATGTTTTTCCCTTTAGAATCGATGTCAAATTTGATCGTGGAACCCTTCTCTCGACTGTCTTTCGTTAAAACAATCAGCACGCAAATTGGTGTTACAGATGTCAAAGATTATGGAATCCATTGGTATGGAATCTTAATCGTTTTAGCATGGACATTTATTTTCATGTTATTATCTTACAAGCTACTTAAAAATAGAGATTTATAGTATCTTTACCGGTGCTATGAAATTTCTAAAATGTGCCATCTTGATTACTGTTAGCTACTGCTTTTCTGTCAGTACTAATGCGCAATACATACAAGTAAATGATACCTATACTGCCCAACAACTTGTAGAAGATATACTTATAAATAGTCCTTGTGCTAATGCTACTAATTTTTCAGTTAGCGGAGGAAATTTTGGTTCACAACAAAGTTATGGTTATTTCACTAATGGCAGTAGTGCTTTCCCTTTTGCAGATGGGATTGTCCTAAGCACCGGAAAAGCAGTTTCGGCTGTTGGTCCGAATAATGGTATTTTAAGTGAAGGTAGTACTTCTTGGCTCGGTGATTCTGATCTAGCGCAAGCGCTTGATGTAAACAATACTATAAATGCAACCATTATAGAATTTGATTTTTTACCATTAACCAACAAAATCAGCTTCGACTACATTTTTTCATCAGAGCAATATTTATCAAATCCAACCAGCAATCAATGCCTCTTTACTGATGGTTTTGCATTCTTGCTAAAGGAAGCAGCTGGCACAAATCCTTATCAAAACCTTGCTATTATTCCCGACACATCAATTCCAGTGAGTGTGAATACCGTAAGAGGTTCTGGAACTATTTGCCAAGCTGCGAATGAATCCTATTTTGGTGGTTTCAACAGCAGTGATCATCCGACAAACTATAATGGGCAAACCACGATAATGAAAGCCCAAGCAACAGTTGTTCCTGGAACTTTATATCATATTAAATTAGTAATAGCAGATCAAGGAAATAATCTTTACGATTCAGCAATATTTTTGGGTGGCGGCAGTTTCGATGTTGGAACTAACTTAGGCCCAGATCGACTCATAGCAACGAATAATCCAATCTGTACAAACGAGACTTTTGACATTCAAACGAACGAAAGTGGCACAAACACATACAAATGGTTTAAAGATAGTGTTGAAATTCCGTCAGAAACAAATTCAAACTTGGTGGTGTCAAGTCCAGGAACTTACACGGTAGAAATTACCTTAGGTGGAACCACTTGTATATCAAGAGGCTCAATTGTGGTGGAATATGCGCCACTCGCGGCATCAACAGCGAGTATCGTGCAATGTGACGAGAATCAAGATGGTACTACGCTATTTAATCTGACCACACTCAACAGCATCATTACGAATAACGATCCAAGTTTTGGTTCGATTACTTATTACGAAAACCTTGTTGACGCGCAGAACCAAATTACAAATAATGCAATTGCCACTCCAAGTTCCTATTTGAGTAACACCAAGACTATACACGCGAGTCTTACGAATAGTTTTGGATGTTTGACTGTTGTCACTATTTCGCTACAAGTATCAAACAATTCTTTTCCAAATGTTATAGACTTTGAAAGCTGTGATTTAGACGCTAACGTCGACGGATTTTATGCTTTCCAATTGAGCGATATTGACTCCACCGTTCTTGCTGGATTACCTGTTGGCTTGACAGTAAATTACTACCCAAGTTACAACGACGCTTTACTTCAAACCAATATTCTGCCCTCGACTTATATCAATGAAACACAATATATATCCAGAATTTACGCTAAAATCATCAACGGAAGTGATTGTTACGGAATTCAAGCCGTTGATTTGTATGTAAATAGTAATTCGCCACCTAACTTTGAAGACGAAGAAATTTATATTTGCGACGATATTCCATTAACGGTATCTATCGCAACTACTTTCTTTTCTTATAATTGGAGTAATGGAGATAACGACTTTTCAACCGATTTAGCATCGCCCGGAGAATATACGGTAACGGTTACCAATAGCGACGGATGTGAAGCAACTAAGAAATTCATCGCGATTGCTTCGGGAACTCCAACAATCACTTCTGTCGATATAAATGATTTTCAAGGCGACGCCAACACAGTTACTGTAATTGTAGAAGGACTCGGAACATGGGAATACTCGTTGGATGGAATTAATTTTCAAAGTAGTCCCACTTTCAGCAACCTTGCTCCGGGAGAATATCAAGTATATGTGAGAGACTTATTCAATTGTGGAGACGATATTTATACTTTTTTTATCTTGGATTACCCACTCTTTTTTACACCAAATGACGACACCTATAATGATGTTTGGAAAATTGAAAATTTAGATTTTTATCCCAATGCTGTCATTCGAATTTATGACCGCTTCGGAAAATTGTTGAAGCAAATAGCGCCACAAAATGGGTGGGATGGAACTTTAACCGGAACAAAATTACCAGCTGACGACTATTGGTTTGTCTTAGAGCTCAATAACGAGCGAACAATAAAAGGGCATTTTTCACTCAAACGATAATATTTCTGTTTTATTTGCTAATTTTATCCAATGAAAAAGATAAACCTACTATTTTTTCTACTGTTTTCTATTGGATGTTTTGCTCAGTTTAGCAAAATACACTATATCCCGCCTTTGTCAGGAACCAATGACGTTTCAGGAAGTGCGCAAGAACAATTTCTTTACATTTCAACTCCATCTGCCACTCCGGTGAATTTTAGAATTATACAACTCGGAGGCACAATAATAAATGCAACCGTTTCAAAAACAAATCCTTATGTTTTCAATGCTGGGTTTGGGGTGAGCACACAATTGATGGTTCAAAAAAGCGACGTCAATACCATTCAAACCACTAAAGGATATATTATTGATGCAGACGATTTGGTTTATGTTTCTGTTCGACTCATTGCAGGGAATGGAAATCAATCTGGTGCAGTCATCTCTAAAGGACTTGCCTGTTTAGGTACACAGTTCAGAATAGGCTCATTACAAAACACAAATCCTAATCTTTCTTTTGGTCAGCGACATTATACTTTCGTTTCTGTTCTAGCAACAGAGAATAACACCGTAGTGCAATTTGATGATATCAAACCTGGTGTAGTACTCATTAATAATGCTGCTGCAGGAAATACACCGTCGTCTATCATTTTGAATAGTGGTGAAAGTTTTGTCATGGCGGTAGAAGGCCCATTAGACCCTCTCGCACCGGAACAACTTACGGCGAATAGAGACGGGCTGATTGGTTCGTTGGTAACTTCCGATAAACCCATTGCTGTGAATTGTGGTTCCTTTGCAGGAACCAACGCTGATAACAATTTAGATTTGGGTTTTGATCAAATTGTTTCCGTTGAGCGCACAGGAAAAGATTATATTTTTATTAAAAGTACCGGTCAAGATGTTGTTGAACGAGTGCTTTTAGTGGCACATAGTGACGGTACAGAAATTCGACTAAACGGAAATACTGGGGCACCCGATTTTGTAATAAACTCGGGAGAATACCTTGATTTAAATGGGAGCAATTTCAATCCTCAAGGAAATCTATACGTTCAATCCTCCAAAAATGTATTTGCCTATCAAACCATCGGTGATGATAGCCGAACCGATTTTGCCAATCAAGAATTGTTTTTTGTTCCGCCGTTAAGTTG
>CALPOS020000213.1 GCA_943325255.2 Sphingobacterium thalpophilum | reverse complement strand
TATATATCACCGGCTTCCAAACAGACACCAGGCAATCGTCAAAACGTATCTGTTGCAACATAGCGGTTTGGTCGACAATCAATGGGAAATTGATAACAAATTACAACACTATACCATGATTTCCCCAGCGTTCTATATCGATGGCGTCTACAAATCGATGGAAGGTCCGAAATCCTCGAACTATGTCCAATTATCGCGAGACAGCACATTACTTTGGATTACAGGATTTCATGTCAGAGCAGTCAATGCATCTAATAAAAAAAGAATCTCCAACGACTTTATTTGCCACACCAATGTCGATTTTAACGATGTCCGGTACTTTAGTAATTTTCATCTAAACGATAGGATTGGCAAACAATATCCTCGGATGACTTCATTGTCTCATGGACTAGAAAACTTCAAATTCCCTAAAGGCTATGGTGTCCCGATGAAAGGGAATGATTTATTATACGTTACCACCGAATCCCTCAATCACAATATTCCCGACGCCAATTATCTCATCAAACACGAAGTCCAAATTGACTATCTCCCAAACACTGCTTCTTATAAACCACTGATGAGTCGAACGGTTTATATCATGTTGCCATACGACAAATCTGCCCCATATAAAAGTCCAATTGACCCCGGAAAAGACTACTGCATTCCCGTTGAAACAAAAAATCACAGCTACGATGACGGCTGCGGGAATAAACTTTCTGGTCATTGGGTTATTCCCAAAGGAAAGCACACGTACCGCAGTAATATCGACAATCAATTGCAAATCACAACGGACAGCATCCGACTTCATGCCGCTGCGGTACATGTTCATCCATTTGCAACTGCATTGACCTTATGGGATAAAACATCAAAAAAGGCAATATTCACCAGCAATATCGTCAACCACACCAACAAAATTGGATTGTCAAAAATTGACCCGTTTTGCTCGGAGACCGGAATTTGGATGTTGAAAAATCACGAATATGAACTCGTATTAGAAGTAAATAATACAACTTCAATCGACCAAGACATGATGGGAAGTATGTTCTTGTTTTTTTATGATGAAGAATTGGATAGACAGCTTCATCGAGGAAACTAACTCTTAATTATAAAATTGAGCCACGAATACACGATTTAGTCTTTTAAAATTCGTGCATTCGTGGCTCAAATCAAAAGCGTAATATTTTAAAATAAAGAAGCTATTATTTTTTCAATAGTAATTCCTTCCGCATCGGCTTTATAATTTTTTACCACACGATGTCTTAAGATCCCAACCGCTACGGCCTTCACATCTTCGCTATCAGGGGAAAACTTACCATTAAATGCGGCATGCGCTTTAGCAGCCAAAATTAAGTTTTGAGATGCTCTTGGTCCAGCGCCCCAATCAATATAATTCTTAATATAATCATTAGACAACGCATTGTCAGGACGGGTTTTGCTCACCAAAGTCACAGCATATTCAATCACATTATCTGGCACGGGAATTCGACGCAACAAATGCTGAAAGTCAATAATCTCTTGCGCAGAAAACAATGGGTTGATGGTCGATTGTTTATCTGTAGTGGTACTTCTCACCACTTCCACTTCTTCGGCAAACGAAGGATAATCTAACTTGATGGAAAACATAAAACGATCCAACTGTGCTTCTGGCAAAGGATAAGTTCCTTCTTGCTCAATCGGGTTCTGAGTGGCGAGCACAAAATACGGCAATGCCAATTTATAGTTGTGTCCAGCAATCGTAACCGCGCGCTCTTGCATCGCTTCTAAAAGTGCCGCTTGTGTCTTTGGTGGCGTTCTATTAATCTCATCCGCCAAAATAATATTGGAAAAAATGGGACCTTTTATAAATTTAAACTGACGGTTTTCATCCAAAATTTCACTCCCCAAAATGTCAGAAGGCATCAAGTCGGGCGTAAATTGTATTCTTTTGAAGTCCAATCCCAAAGCTTGCGCAATCGTATTGACCATTAAAGTTTTAGCCAAGCCCGGCACACCAACCAAAAGCGCATGACCACCAGAAAAAATACTGAGAAGAATCTGATCGACTACTTCATCTTGACCCACAATGATCTTCGAGATTTCTTTCTTTAATTCGAGTCGCTTTTGAACTAAATTTTGTATTGCTGTAACGTCTGACATGATAGTGATGATATGATATAGATAGAACGAATCCTAATTTATTTTTTTAACCAATTATTTGCAAATTCACAATTGCGATATTCCCCATTGACCTTAATATAGGTTTCTTGTATCTTTTCGCCCGACCATTTAGCAATGGCCTCAATCTGCTTTTCTTTCAAAGCCAAATTCTTGATTTTGATATAATCCTTTCCGTAATCTGCGGTATGCTCTTCAATCCGATTGGTTACCATAATCAATTTATATTTCTTCTTCCCCGACTGATCGGTATCGATAAGCGGAACCGAAACTTCCCCTTCCTTGAGGTTCGAAACCTGTGAATACAAACTAGGATCCATTTTAGTCAATTCAAAATGGGTATCTTGAGTCTTAGGATTAATCAATACACCGCCATTCGAACGCGTCTCTTTTTCGTCAGATTCTGTCCTTGCTGCATCCGCAAATGAAATGGCTTTGTCTTCAATTTTCTTTTTTATTTGAAGTACTCTTTCTTTGGCATCCTTCAGCGACTGATCATCTGTTTTCGGAACCAAAAGAATATGACGTAAATCTACATCTTGTCCTTTAACTTTTTCAATATAAATGATATGCCAACCAAAATCGGTTTCAAATGGCTCTGAGATTTCTCCTTCAGCCAAGCTAAAGGCAACATCCTTAAATTCTTTCACAAACGGTGTTTTCTTATTCATTTTATAATAACCCCCATTCGAACTCGAACCTGGATCCTGCGAATACAAAACTGCTTTTGTTGAGAAACTCGCGCCTTCTTGCACATCTTTCTTAAATTCCTTGAGTTTGTCGATGACCTTTTGCCGTTCCTCCGGCGAGACTTTGGGCGCCACGACAATTTGCGAGACTTCCATCTCGGCACCAAAAAGAGGTAGTTCCGCTACTGGGATTCTTTTGAAAAAATTGCGAACCTCTTCAGGCGTAATCTCAACGGCATCAATAATTTTTTTCTGCATCGAGGAAGAAAGTTTATTCATCTTAATGATTTCACTAAGATCTGTTCGGAAATCTTCTTCACTACTCTTCTTAAAGTACGCCACTACCTTATCCATCGAGCCCAATTGCTCGACCATATAAGTCAATTGCTCCTCCATTTTGCTCTTCACTTCATCATCAGTGACGATGATACTGTCTTGAATAGCTTGATGGGCATACAATTTATCTTCCAATAATTTTCCTAACATTTGACATCTCGTAATGTCCTTTACAGAATTACCTTGACTGGACAACTCCAGAAATGATTTATCAATGTCAGAATCTAAGATATTAAAATCTCCCACGGTCGCAATAACGCCGTCTATTTTCTGTCTTTTCAAATCAACAACTGCGTTCTTAGTCTTTACAGTATCTTGAATAATTTCCTGACCAACTACTATAGCAGTGGTAAGAAAGAAAAGGCACAAGGACAACAGGGTATTCTTATTTATAAACTTCATACTTCTTGTCTTTAATGGCATCATCCGTAATTTCCTTTTCAAATTTCTTTATTAATTCCAATTTTCTTTTATTCAGTATAACTTCTCGCAAGGTCGGTTTCAAATACTGATAGGGAGCCACTTGATTCTTGTCAATAACATTGGAAATCTTGACAAAATAGACATTCTTGTCTTCAATCTTCTGTATGGTCTTCCCTGGCGAAATATACGAATCTCTATTGTCTGGCGTAATAAAACGCAATTTGTCGTACACTTGACTTAACTCTGTCCAGATCGAATCATTAAAAGCAAAGCTATTCAG
>CALPOS020000212.1 GCA_943325255.2 Sphingobacterium thalpophilum | reverse complement strand
ATAGGCGCAGCGACTTCTGTTTGTTTCTTTATTGTTTCTAATTCTAACACTTCAAAAATCACGGAATGATCACCTCGATTGGACTGAAAAACAGTCTGCAGTTTTGTAATCAAATCTGAACTTAGGTCTTCGATATTCATGTGAATAATTAGCTTCTTAGCATACGTCGGCAGAACATCTTGTAAGTAATGTACATTCAAAAACTGTAATCTGGGTTCTCCTTTTTTACCCGTTTCTCGATCAGCCCAGCCTTCTTTTACCACCAATCGGATGTAAGTAAAATTGTTTGGTATCAAGTAATGACGAAATTTCAAATATTCTTCGCCAAATATTCGAAACTCAAAACTTTCGTCAAAACCTTCTAAAGCAAAAGATGCCCAGCCTTTGCCGTTCTTAGCAATCTTATGTTGTACGTTGGTAATAATTCCACCTACGGACAAATTTTTATTGACGTGCAAACCTAATTCCTTCAAAGCCTCTAACTTCGAATTACAGAAGTAACGCATTTCAAATTTATAATCGTCTAGTGGATGGCCCGAAATATATATCCCAACGACTTCCTTTTCCTTTGCCAATTTTTCCATGGTGGTCCAATCTTCACAAGGCGGCACAATCGGCTCTGGAATTTGCACATCACTAGCCTCGCCGAACAAGCTTACTTGAGAAGAATTTTCATTTTCTTGAAACTTCGCGCCATATCTGATCGCTTTTTCTAAGAACGTGATGCCATCTCCTTCATCATGAAAATATTGTGCTCTTAACGTATTTCCAAATGAATCAAATCCACCCGCTAACGCTAGATTTTCGATGGCTTTTTTATTAGCAGCTCGCAAATCTACTCGTTTACTCAAATCGAAAATCGATTTGTATTTGCCATCTTTGCGGTTTTCGACGATGGTTTCAACAGCTGACATCCCTACTCCTTTTATAGCGCCCATGCCAAAACGAACGGCGTAGTTTTCATTTACTGTAAATTTGTAAAAAGACTCGTTCACATCTGGGCCTAAAACTTGCAATCCCATACGCTTGCACTCTTCCATGAAAAAAGAAACTTGCTTGATATCACTCATATTATTGGAGAGCACAGCCGCCATATATTCGGCTGGATAATTCGCCTTCAAATAGGCTGTCTGATAAGCTATCCATGCGTAGCAAGTTGAATGGGACTTATTAAAAGCATACTCTGCAAATGCTTCCCAGTCTTTCCAAATCTTCTCTAATTTATCCTCTGAATGGCCATTGGATGCCGCTTGACTGATAAATTTGGGTTTCATTTTATCCAGTACATCGCGTTGTTTTTTACCCATCGCTTTTCGCAAAACGTCGGCATCACCTTTCGAAAAATCTGCCAATTTTTGTGACAACAGCATTACTTGTTCTTGGTAAACTGTAATGCCATAAGTGTCTTTAAGCAGTTCTTCACAGGCTTCAAGATCATATTCTATAGGCTCTTCGCCGTTTTTTCTTTTAATAAAACTCGGAATATAAGCAATCGGACCTGGACGATATAAGGCGTTCATGGCAATCAAGTCGTTGAAAACGGTCGGTTTCAATTCCTTCATATATTTCTGCATTCCGGCACTTTCATACTGAAAAATTCCAACGGTTTCTCCGCGTTGAAACAACTCGTAAGTCTTAATATCATCGATTGGGAACGTGTCTGGATCAAGTGTTTTCCCGGTTCGGTATTTAACCAATTTGACCGTATCTTTAATCAAAGTTAAAGTTTTCAATCCCAAGAAATCCATCTTCAATAAACCAGCACTTTCCACGACCGAGTTGTCAAATTGCGTCACATACAATTCCGAATCTTTGGCGGTCGCAACCGGAACAAAATTGGTGATGTCACTTGGTGTAATGATAACGCCACATGCGTGAATACCTGTATTTCTAAGGTTTCCTTCTAAAATTTGAGCTTGTTGAATCGTTTCTCCACTCAAATCTTCTTCCTTAGAAATTACAATCAATTCTTTAATATTCTCAAAATCTTCCTGACGTAATACTTTTTTAATTTCAGCTTCAGTGTCATTTAAGAAACGTGCTAAATTCCATTTTGACGGAATCAACCCCGGAATCAATTTCGCGATTTTATCAGCTTCAAACAACGGCAAATCAAGCACTCTAGCAGTATCTCGAATCGCCGATTTCGCCGCCATTGTCCCATAGGTAATAATCTGCGCTACTTGTTTTGAGCCGTACTTATTGATTACATAATCCATGACTTTGCTTCTGCCTTCGTCGTCAAAATCGATATCAATATCCGGCAATGACACACGATCAGGGTTGAGGAAACGCTCAAAAAGTAAATTGTATAACAGCGGGTCGATATTGGTAATCCAAAGGCAATACGCCACCACAGAACCTGCTGCAGAACCACGACCTGGACCCACCGAAACTCCCATTTCTCTGGCGGCTGCGATAAAATCTTGCACAATCAAAAAATAACCAGGATACCCCGAATTCTCAATGGTGGTTAACTCAAAATCGAGGCGCTCTTTAATTTCAGGGGTGATTTCTCCGTATCTCTTCTCTGCTCCTTTGAAGGTTAAGTATTTTAAGTACGCATTCTCCCCACGCTTTCCCCCATCTGTTTCATCTTCAGAAACTAAAAAATCAGTAGGGATTTCGAACTTCGGCAACAAAACTTCTCGAGCCAAATTGTATATTTCAATTTTATCAACAATCGCAGTGGTATTGGAAATGGCTTCAGGAAGATCGTGAAAAAGTTTTTTCATTTCTTCCGCCGACTTAAAATAATACTCTTGATTTGGCAAACCGAAACGATAACCGCGACCGCGACCAATTGGCGTGGTTTGTTTTTCGCCGTCTCGTACACAAAGTAAAATGTCGTGGGCGTTGGCATCGTCTTTATCGATATAAAATGTATTGTTAGTCGCCACAAGTGCAACGTCATGTTTCTTAGCAAGCACAATCAACCCTTCATTGATGCGATTCTCATCTTCTTGATTATGGCGCATGACCTCGAGGTAGCAGTCGTCTCCGAATTCGCTTTTCCACCACAATAAGGCTTCTTCTGCTTGATTTTCACCTAAATTTAAAAGTTTATTTGGGATTTCGCCATACAGATTCCCAGACAAAACAATCAAATCCTCTTTATACTTTTGAATCACACCTCTATCAATTCTAGGCACATAATAGAACCCGTCGGTGTATGCTATAGAAGACATTTTAGCTAAATTATGGTATCCTTTTTTGGTTTTTGCAAGAAACACCACCTGGTAACCATTGTCTTTTCTCGACTTGTCTTTGTGATCTTCGCAAACAAAAAACTCGCAGCCCACAATTGGTTTGACTATAGCTTCAGTAGGTTCCTCTCCTTTTTCAATCGCCTCCTTGTTTTTGCTTTCTGCAGCTTTGTTGTGATTTAAGATGTCCCGAACAAAATGGAAAGCACCCATCAAATTAGCATGATCGGTAATGGCTACCGCTGGCATTTTTTGTGAAACGGTTGCTTTTACTAAAGCTGCCACGCTAATGGTGGATTGCAATACCGAAAACTGAGTGTGATTGTGAAGATGGACAAAATCTGTATCTAGTAAAAGCTGTTTGTTGTCCGAAAGTTCTTGCTTTGATATGGGTGCCGCTTGTTGATTGCCCAAACGTTGTCTGATGCGCTCGGACGCTTCTTTAAGATTGACGTGCTTTAATCCAACCAGCGCAATTGGTTTCGGATTCTTCAACTTAAACTCCTCAAAGTAGTCTTGAGAAACGCCCAAATCCTTTGAAGTAAAAACTTCTTGTCGAATCAACTCGAAGAAACACCGACTCGTGGCTTCCACATCGGCAGTAGCGTTATGCGCTTCCGAAAATGGGGTTTGAAATAGGTAGGAATGCAACTCTGTTAAAGTT
>CALPOS020000211.1 GCA_943325255.2 Sphingobacterium thalpophilum | reverse complement strand
TGGAGGAACTGTAGAATGGTATACTGCTGCGAGTGGCGGATTACCAATCGGAACAGGAACGCCATTTAATCCGGTTGGCGTATCAGGCTCTGGATTGACCAATACAAACACATCTGGAACTTATCCATACTATGCAGCTTGTCCTAATAATCCAAACGTGCGTTCACTTGCTAATTTTGTTATCAATGGACCAACTTCTGTAATTTCTGGATCTGGCTCCACTTGCAGCGGCACCGTTCCGATGAGCATTGCTTTAACTGGAACATCGCCATGGACGTTTACCTACACCAACGGAATTACACCCGTTACTGTAGTTGGAAATACGACCAATCCCTATGTTTTTAATGTTACTCCGACTGTTCCAGCAACTTACACCGTTACAGCTTTGAGCGATGCAACATGCACGGCATTAGCTTCTGGAAGGACAGGAACTGGAACTATAAGCGCCTCGAAAAGTTGGAACGGTGCAACAAGTGATTGGAATACTGCAAGCAATTGGAATCCTGTTGGAATACCAACCGCGCTTGACTGCGTTGTGATTGGTAATACGCCAATTGACCCTATTATTTCTGGCACTTCATACAATGCTTATGCCTATAGTTTAAGTATTCTTAATGGAGGTATTTTGCAAGTCAACGCTACCAATACCATAACTGTGACTGATGCTGTAAATGTAGCTTCCGGAGGTCAGTTTAATATACTAAATTCTGCGAGCTTGGTGCAAGTAAATAATGTCTCGAATATAGGCGTGATCAACGTACAACGAATTACACAACCGATGCATCGATTTGATTATACGTATTGGGGATGTCCCGTAACGTTTGCCTCTAATTTTACGCTGGGAAACCTGTCGCCTTTAACGCTATCTGACAAGTACTTTAGTTGGATTCCAACTGTTGCGAACGGTTTTGGTAATTGGCAATCTGAAACAGCAGCCACAATAATGAATCCTATCAAAGGGTATATTGTTCGGGCACCTCAAACTTTCTCTTTTACGCCGACAGTCTTTGTACCATATACCGCCAATTTTATTGGAACACCGAACAACGGAAATATCTCTTGTCCAATATATCACGGAACATTAGGCGCCGGAACTAATAATGACAAATACAATTTGTTGGGTAATCCTTATCCTTCTGCGGTTGATGCGCAAGCATTTTTGAGGGATCCTGCCAATATCCCAATTATTGATGGAACCATCTACTTTTGGACCCACAACTCAGCGCCAAGCACTACTTATGTTGATCCTTTTTATGGTGATTTTGTAATTAACTATACGGAAAGCGACTAT
This sequence comes from Sphingobacterium thalpophilum, assembly GCA_943325255.2. Lineage (GTDB taxonomy): Bacteria > Bacteroidota > Bacteroidia > Flavobacteriales > Flavobacteriaceae > Flavobacterium. The sequence goes on along the minus strand of CALPOS020000211.1, from coordinate 2,597 downwards.
GCCTCATGGAATAGTTTGGGAGCGGTTGGATCTCGAGGATCAGCAGCATTGTCAGGTGGCGTTGTACCAAATGGCTACATCGGAACAGGTCAAGGATTTTTCACTAAAAGTACAGGAACTGCTCCGAGTGGAAATCCGGTCGTGTTCAAGAATTCGATGCGTGTCACAGGAAATAACTCTCAGTTCTTTAGGCTAAATCCATTTGGAAATAATGATGAAAGAACGGTGGCCACCACAAATGAAAAACATAGAATCTGGCTCAACTTGATTAGTACCAGCGGAACTTTCAACCAAATCCTTATCGGTTACGTAGACGGTGCAACTAATGGTTGGGATAGATTATACGATGGCGTGCGATTTGGTGATGGCACAGGCACCAGTTTTTATTCTGTTTTGCGTGATAAAGATCTTGTGATTCAAGGACGACCAACCCCATTTTCTGAATACGATTTGGTACCATTGGGATATAGATCTACTTTGCAAGAACAATTCTCATTACGCATTGACCATTTTGACGGATTATTTCAGAATCAAGAAATTTATGTTGAAGATAAAGAATTACACGTGATTCATAATCTTAAAGATAGCCCTTATAATTTCAGATCCGGAATTGGAACATTCAATAGACGATTTGTCCTAAGATTTATAGATGTCAATAGTGGATCAAGAGTTTCGGGTGATAATCTCGAATCAAATGTCACCGCTTTCATTAGCGAAAAAAATCTAGTCATCGAGGCATCTGATAATATAAATGCCGTAGACATTTATGACATTTCTGGAAAATTAATTAGCAGTGACATCCCTAATGAAATGAACCGAAATTACAGCTCCAATTTTTATTATGCTGAAGGTGTTTATTTGGTAAAAATCAAATTGGAAAATGGATTTATAGCTACAAAAAAGTTGATTCAAAATAAAAACCGCTGATCTTTTTAGCTGTAAGAAAAAACATTTTTTAAATATTTAATAAAAAAATTAGAAAAACCTCGTAGAAATATGAGGTTTTTTTATCTATAAACGCTTGAATTTTAGAATCCTATAAAACAATTATTGATTCGATCAGATAGCAATAAAAATTGCGATTTAAAAAAAATAAATTAATACTTTTGTGAGGTTTGGCTAGCGCTGCAAACTATCTCTTTCGCTAGTCAAATCCAAATAAATGTCGTTATGATAAAATATATAAATTGTAAACTAATTGTATTGCTTCTTCTTGTTTTTGGTTCAATCCAAATGCAAGCGCAAAACGATTGGGATGGCGATAATGCAATAGGTCGGTTTACTTTTTGCGACAACTGGTTTGCAAATGCCTGTCCGGTGACGTGGAACTCAACCACAAATCTGACCATTCAGTTTAAAAACAACGGTTTTCAAACCACCATGTTTTTAGATTATGGCGCTTGGATAGATATTAATAATCTTGTTTATTCCCCTACTTACGCAACCTCCGTGCTGCAATTTGACGCAGACGGACCGGTTTTTAACGAAAACGGAATTAACTTTTACGGAAAAATAGAAAATTATTCCCCGAATTTAACCCAGGTTTTTAACCTTCCTTTTCACGGAAGAAATGCTACGAGAATTGAATTAAACCCTATCAACGGTGGACTTACTTTTAATCGAACGATTTTCAATAGCGGCAATAGAAATTTTGAAGTGTACGGACCAAACTCAAGGAAAGTGACGCTAAATGGTTATCCGGAAGGAAACGGATCGGTTGGTTTTTATATCAAAGAATACTCAATTGTAGAAGTAAACTACAATAACCCAGCTTCCCTATCCGGCGGATATTTTGTTGAACACGGAGAACTTTGGGTGGAATCCAACGGCGTGATTCAAGGCGGAATTCAAGTAGGCAATGCGACTGCAAATGTCAACAAATTGTACATTAGCAATCCCGCTATAGCAACTACAGTAGCAAATCCGATTACAGTTCCTGCTGGTTCAACCAATGCAACGATTGGATCACTCAACACTTCTAATACACACACCTATTCCGGAACAATCAACCTCAACAACAATGCTGTTAATTTTGATGTGGTGAGTGCAGGTGGAACGGTAAATTTTACCAATACTATTTCAGGAACGGGAGGCATTCAAAAAATTGGTCCTGGTTTGGCAAGGATTTCATCCTCGAACTCTTACACAGGAAATACAACCATCAATGCTGGAACGTTGCAATATGGCGTTGCCAATGCAATAGCAAACGCCAGTAACGTGATTTTGAATGGCGGAACATTCAGTACTGGCGCGGGTGCCGGATTTAGCGACACCGTTGGAACCTTACAATTGACAGCTAACTCAACCATTGCATTAGGAACTGGGGATCACAGACTCACTTTTGCCGCTAGTAATGGGGTGCTGTGGACTCCAGCAAGAACACTAACCATCACTGGTTGGACCAACAGTTGCACGGGAGCTAAAGTTTTTGTTGGAAACAGCAACACCGGACTTACCGCAACGCAATTAGCACAAATCACTTTTCAAGGTTATGCGCCAGGAGCTAGCATCAGTCCAATAGGCGAATTGATTCCAGGAAATATCGTTTTGACCTCCACCACTGGAACACAGTTGACTGCAAATTACGTTACATTAAC
>CALPOS020000210.1 GCA_943325255.2 Sphingobacterium thalpophilum | reverse complement strand
TTCAAAGTTGGAACCGCTTGTCGGTATGTTTTCTCAACTAGATTAGGGATTTTGACCGTCGTAAAACCGGAAGAATTAATTTTAATATAAATCTTACGATCTTCCTTTACTTTCGAACCAGCAATCGGATCTTGTTCAACCACGGTATGTTTCGGAAAATCCGGATTATAATCAACACTATCCAAAAGAACATAATCTAAATTGAGATCATCCAACTTCTCCTCTACTTGCTGTTCGCTCAATTTTTGCAGATTTGGAACAGTAATCTCATTGCCATGATCAGTCGTATAAGTCAACCAATGCATAAACAAATAACCCAGCACACCGATGATTGCCATCGCAATTAGCATTTGAAATAAAAAAGTCCGACTCTTAAGATATTCCTGTAAACTCATTGGTAAAATATTTTGGCAAAGATATAAAAATAGAAGCGGCATTTTGTTTGAAAAAAAATGATAATTTTGTTTTGATTTTAGGAGCTATTTCCCGCTATTCGCTAAATCTTTCGCGCCACACGAGTGGAGCGAACTGACGAAGTAAACAAAGGCGCAAAAGGATACCGCTGCTATCGGGGCTACGGTTGAATCGTTTAATCGTTTAACCGTTAAACCGACCTACCGATTAAACGAATTAACAATTTAACGAATCAACGAATCAACGATTAAACAAATAAACAATTCCACTCCAATGAAAAACATTGCCATCATCATGGGCGGCTATTCCAGCGAATTTGAAATCTCTTTAAAGAGCGGAAACGTGGTCTACCAATACCTCGATAAAACCAAATTCAACGGTTTTCGAATTCACATTTTGAAAGAAAAATGGGTGTATGTTGATGACAATAATAACGAATATCACATCGACAAAAATGATTTTTCGGTTACTGTCGATGGGAACAAAATAAAGTTCGATGCGGTTTTTAACGCCATTCACGGAACTCCAGGTGAAGATGGACTGATGCAAGCGTATTTCAATTTGATCCAATTGCCGCAGTCCTCTTGCGATTATTATCAAGCAGCATTGACGTTCAACAAACGGGATATGTTATCTGTGCTGAAACCCTACGGAATCAAATGCGCGACATCGTACTATTTGAATAAAGGAGAAACCATCAATACTGGTGAAATCGTACGTAAAGTCGGTTTACCTTGCTTCGTCAAACCCAACAAATCTGGATCGAGTTTTGGAATTTCAAAAGTAAAAACTGAAGCAGAATTGCCCATTGCTATTGAAGTTGCCTACAAAGAAGACAATGAAATCATCATCGAGAGTTTCCTAGACGGAACCGAAGTGTCTGTTGGTGTCATCAATTATAAAGGAAAAATAACCGTTCTGCCTATCACTGAAATCGTTTCCGAAAATGACTTCTTTGATTACGAAGCCAAATATTTAGGGAAATCGCAGGAAATCACGCCCGCTCGAATTCCGGCTGACATCGCGGAGAAAGTCAATGCTGTTGCCAAACGCGCGTACGAAATCTTGAATATGAAAGGTTTTTCTAGAAGCGAATTTATCTTGGTGGATGGCGAACCGTATATGTTAGAAATGAACACGATTCCAGGATTGACGACGGAGAGTTTGATTCCACAGCAAGCCAAAGAAGCTGGAATTTCATTAGAAGATTTGTTTACCAATGCGATTGAGTTGGCTTTGCAATAGTGACTGAGTTTCTGAGTTTCTGAGAACCTGAGTTTCTGAGTGACTGAGATTATCATTGTATACGTGAAACCCTAGCCCTGATCGCAATGAAAATCCTTTTGGAGCGGCGTTCGCTGCAAAAGATTGTAATGGAGAGCAGGAAATAGCTCCTAAAAGAAAAAACTCAGTAACTTAGCCACTCGTAACTCAGCAACTCTAGAAAATGAGAAAAGCCATATTCCCCGGATCCTTTGACCCCATCACTTTAGGGCACTACGATTTGATCAAACGAAGCATTCCGCTATTTGATGAGATTGTGGTCGCGATTGGAATCAATGCGGAAAAAAAATATATGTTTTCCCTTGAGGAAAGAAAACAATTTATTGAAGCTTCTTTTGCGGATGAACCAACCATTTCGGTTGTGACTTATGAAGGTTTGACGATTGATTTATGTAAAAAACTGAAAGCGAATTTCATTTTACGCGGCTTGCGAAACCCAGCAGATTTTGAATTCGAAAAAGCGATTGCCCACACCAACCGAAAGTTATCTAAAATCGAAACCGTGTTCTTATTGACAGCTTCTAAAACTTCTTATATCAGTTCGAGTATCGTTAGAGATGTTATTCGAAATGGCGGTGAATATGAGCTTTTGGTGCCTACTGCAGTGCGGGTGAAAAAATAGATTGTAAGACTCGGCTGCGCCTTTGGACACACCTACGGCTATGGATTTTTGGCCAAAAAAAAAACATATTATAAAAAAGCGACTTCAAATTGAAGTCACTTTTTTCTATAGCGAAGCGTGTCCAAAGGCGCAGCCGTATCTAATGTTCCTCTTTCTTAACCACTTTCCGCGCCACTTCAATCTTAAACTTCTTTCCTTTCATTTTTTCGTCGCGAATCAACCGCAGTAAATCACTAACTTTCTTAGATTTGACTGCAGCAAACGAGATGAAATCTTTGACTTCAATCAAACCCAAGTCGCCTTTTTCTAATTTTCCTTTTTGAGAAAAGAAACCTACGATGTCGATTTTGTTCAACTTGTTTTTCTTTCCGCCGCTGATATAAATGGTTTGAAATGCTGGTGGTTTGGGCAATGTAGACGCCCCATCAACTTTCAGTACTTTCATACTGTAATCGATATAATCCAATTTCTTTTCACTTTCGTGAATAAGAACATAAGCCGTTCCAGACGCGAGCATTCTTGCTGTTCGTCCATTGCGGTGGGTAAACTCATCCTCTTTGGATGGCAAATGATAATGGATTACGTGCTTCATTTCAGGAATGTCCAAACCTCGCGCGGCTAAATCCGTGGTCACTAAATAGGACACACTTCCATTCCGGAATTGAATCAGCGCTCGTTCGCGCTCGTCTTGATCCATGCCTCCGTGGTAATACGTAGCGTAAATTCCTTTTTCGTTTAAAGTGTCGCTGATACGTTCCGCAGCATCTCGGTGATTGCAAAAAATTAAGGCAGATTCGGATTTTAAAGAACAAATCAGATGGAACAAACAATTGATTTTATCTTTCTCTTTTGAAACAACCATTACCGTTGATAATTGTTGATTTTCTGATTGTTCTGGAATAAAATCCAAAACGGTGGGATTTGTTACGCGCGTATATTTTGGGATTTCGATATCGGAAGTTGCCGAAACCAGAACCCGTTTGTTTATTTTGGTTAACTTACTGATGATGAATGACATTTCCTCATGAAATCCGAGTTGCAAAGACTTATCGAACTCGTCCAAGACTAACGTTAAAATACTAGTTGTAGCGAATGTTCCTCGTTCTAAATGATCAGCAATTCTTCCTGGAGTTCCAATCAAAACCGCGGGTGGATTGCTTAGGTTTTTGATTTCGGTATCTATGGAATGGCCACCGTAACAAACATTAACTTTATAATCAGTTCCCATTTTCTTCCAAACTTGTTCAATTTGAAGTCCCAATTCACGGGAAGGAACTAAAATCAAGCACTGAATATCTTTATTTTCAGGATCTAACAACTCAAAAATCGGGAGTAAAAAAGCAAGCGTTTTTCCTGAACCAGTCGGAGATAGCAGCAAGATATTTGAATCGCTCAAGACAGATTCTTGAGCTGCAATTTGCATTTCGTTTAAGGCTTCTATACCTAAATTTAAAAGAATATTGTTTGAATGGTGGTTTTTCATCTGCCAAAGGTAAACCATTCCGAATTGAAAAGTAATATTTCGAATCAGTCTATTTTACAAGATGATCTTCTTCAAAAACAAGCTTGATATTTTCGTAAGAATTTTTCATAGCATCTTGAATTTGCTCGGGATTA
>CALPOS020000209.1 GCA_943325255.2 Sphingobacterium thalpophilum | reverse complement strand
CATGCTAGATACCGAAAATACCATCGAAGTTTTAGGCGCCCGCGTCCACAATCTCAAAAACATTGACATCTCTATTCCACGAGAAAAACTAGTGGTCATCACTGGACTCTCTGGCTCAGGAAAGTCTTCGCTGGCTTTTGATACGATTTATGCGGAAGGACAACGTCGATATGTAGAAACTTTCTCGGCCTACGCCCGACAATTCCTTGGTGGATTAGAACGTCCTGACGTAGATAAAATTGACGGTCTTTCCCCAGTCATCGCCATCGAGCAAAAAACCACGAGTAAAAGTCCACGTTCTACCGTAGGAACAATTACCGAAATATACGATTTCCTCCGATTGCTCTACGCGCGTGCCGCCGATGCCTACAGTTATAATACTGGAGAAAAAATGGTTTCTTATTCCGACGACCAAATCAAGGCGTTGATCTTGGAAAATTTTATCGGAAAACGCATCAATATTTTAGCACCGGTCGTTCGCGCCAGAAAAGGTCATTATGGAGAGTTGTTTCAACAAATTGCCAAACAAGGCTTTCTAAAAGTCCGTGTGAATGGCGATATCAAAGACATCACGCCGGGAATGAAACTCGAACGTTATAACACGCATGACATAGAAATTGTCATCGACAGAATGCTCGTCGAAGACACGGCAGAAAACGACAGACGTTTGTCGCAGAGTATACAAACCGCGATGTACCACGGGGAAAACATCCTCATGGTTTTGGAGCACGACAGCAATGACATTCGATTTTTTAGTCGAAATCTGATGTGTCCCACCACTGGAATTTCGTATCAAAACCCAGAACCGAATTTGTTTTCTTTCAACTCTCCCAAAGGCGCATGCAATCATTGCAATGGCTTGGGAACGGTGAACGAAATCAACTTAAAAAAGATTATTCCAAATCCGAAACTATCCATCAAGCATGGTGGTTTCTTACCATTAGGGGAATATAAAAACACTTGGATTTTCAAACAACTGGAGATTATCGGAGAAAAATTCAACTTCAAAATCACCGACGCTATCGAATCGATTCCGGAAGAAGCCATGGATATGATTTTGTATGGTGGCAAGGAAAAATTTGCCGTAGCTTCGAAAACACTAGGCATTACAAAAGAATACAAAATAGAGTTTGAAGGTATTTCGCATTTTATCAAAAACCAACACGACGAAAGCGGTTCCTCAAGCATCAAACGTTGGGCAAAGGAATTCATGGACGAAATAGAATGTCCGATTTGCGAAGGTTCTCGTTTGAAAAAGGAATCGATGTATTTCCGCATCAATGAAAAAAACATCAATGATTTGTCGGTGATGGATATTTCGGATTTATCGACTTGGTTTGATGAATTAGAAAAATCGTTGTCAGAAAAACAAAAGAAAATTGCAACAGAAGTCATCAAAGAAATCAAAGATCGCTTACACTTTTTGGTGAATGTGGGTTTAGATTATTTGTCGATTAATCGAAGTTCAAAATCACTTTCTGGTGGAGAAGCACAGCGCATCCGATTGGCAACACAAATCGGTTCACAACTCGTCGGCGTCTTGTATATTTTGGATGAGCCGAGTATTGGTCTGCACCAACGTGATAACGATAAATTGATTAAGTCTTTAGAGCAATTGCGCGATATCGGCAACTCGGTGATCGTCGTCGAACACGACAAAGACATGATTGAACGCGCGGATTATGTCATTGATATCGGTCCACGTGCCGGAAAATTCGGTGGTGAAATCATCAGCATCGGAACACCCGCAGAAACTTTAAAACATCATACGTTGACCGCGCAATATCTCAACGGTGAGCTTAAAATAGAAATTCCAAAAAAACGTCGTGAAGGCAACGGAAAATTCCTAAAATTGACTGGTGCGACAGGAAATAACTTAAAAAATGTTTCTATTGAACTGCCTTTAGGGAAGATGATTTGTGTGACAGGCGTTTCCGGCAGCGGCAAATCGACGTTGATTAATGAAACGTTGTATCCGATTCTGAACGAATACTATTTTAATGGCGTCAAAAAACCAAAACCCTACAAGAAAATGGAAGGTTTGGAGCATATCGACAAAGTGATCGATATTGACCAAAGTCCGATTGGGAGAACACCGCGCTCCAATCCAGCGACATACACCGATGTGTTTTCCGAAATCCGAAATTTGTTTACGATGACTCCCGAAAGCATGATTCGCGGTTATAAAGCCGGTCGATTTAGTTTTAATGTCAAAGGTGGACGTTGCGAAACCTGTGAAGGTTCTGGCGTGCGAACGATAGAAATGAATTTCCTTCCAGATGTTTATGTGGAATGCGAAACCTGCATGGGAAAACGATTTAATAGAGAAACGTTGGAGATTCGCTATAAAGGTAAATCGATTTCTGATATCTTGAATATGACGGTCGATGAAGCAGTTCCGTTTTTTGAAAACATTCCGAAGATTTACCGCAAAGTCAAAACCATCCAAGATGTCGGTTTGGGTTATATTACGCTGGGACAGCAAAGCACGACGCTTTCTGGCGGCGAAGCACAGCGCATAAAATTGGCGGGTGAATTGGCGAAAAAAGATACTGGAAATACGTTTTACATCCTCGATGAACCTACAACTGGATTGCATTTCGAAGACATTCGTGTTTTGATGGAAGTGATTAATAAGTTGGTCGACAAAGGCAACACGATTTTGATTATCGAGCACAATATGGATGTGATTAAGTTGGCGGATTATATTATCGATATCGGTCCAGAAGGCGGAAAAGGCGGCGGAGAAGTCGTTGCTAAAGGAACTCCGGAAGAAGTGGCAAAAAGTAAAAAAAGTTATACGGCGGAATTCTTAAAAAAAGAGTTGGTGTAGAAAATGGTACACTGATGATGCGGATCTGACTGATTTAAAATTATTTTTGCTGTTGTTTTTAGAAGCTATTCCCGCTATTCGCTAAATCTTTTGTTCTGAAAACCAGAACAAAAGGATATCGCTTCTATCGGGGCTAGGAACTCCTCATTCCAGTAAGACAATCCGTCAACATCCGCTAAATCTGTGTTCTTCGTGTTCCATAAAATAAATCTGTCATGGTTTTGAAAAAAGCGTTATTTTTGCTCGCTTGTTTTCATTTGAAAACGACTGCCCTAGCCCAGATAGTAACGGCATCCTTTTGTGGCGGTGTTCGCCGCAAAAGATAGAGTGGATAGCTGGATTAGCTCCTAAAAAATAGACAACCATGAATAATTATTAATTGTTAATTATTCATTATTAATTGAAAAAGATGAGATTAGAAGATTTTGACAATGATGAGGATAAAGTAATCCAAGATAAACTAAAGCAAAAAACGTGGAATGAGATCCGTACCAACGACAGCTGGGCGATTTTTAAAATCATGGCGGAATTTGTAAATGGTTACGAAAGTATGGGACGCATTGGTCCTTGTGTTTCTATTTTTGGATCAGCGCGAACGAAACCTGAAGATCCGTTTTATTTGTTGGCGGAAAAAATTGCTTATAAAATTAGTAAAGCGGGTTATGGCGTCATCACTGGCGGCGGCCCCGGAATTATGGAAGCCAGTAATAAAGGTGCGCATTTTGGCGGTGGAACTTCGGTGGGTTTGAATATTGAATTACCATTTGAGCAACATTACAATCCTTATATTGATCGTGATAAGAATTTGAATTTCGACTATTTCTTTGTTCGAAAAGTGATGTTTGTGAAGTACTCTCAAGGCTTTGTAGTCATGCCAGGTGGTTTCGGAACTTTAGACGAAATGTTTGAAGCATTGACTTTGATTCAAACGAAGAAAATTGCAAAATTCCCCATCATTTTGGTCGGAACTCAATTCTGGGCTGGTTTAATTGACTGGATTAAAGAAGTTTTGGTGGAACGAGAAAAAACAGTCAATGAGAAAGACTTGGATTTGTTTAAAATCGTTGATACTGAAGACGAAGTTTTGGATGTATTGGATAAATTCTACAAAAAAT
>CALPOS020000208.1 GCA_943325255.2 Sphingobacterium thalpophilum | reverse complement strand
TAGCTTGTCCGTGCCATTGGTCGGTGTAAGCGCCATAGCTGTATACTTCGGTACCATAACGGTTAAAGATTTCTATTTTCTCAACATTAAATCCTGTTAAATCAAAGGTGTCATTCTTGCCGTCAACAACACCTGGAGAGATTCCTTTTTGAATCGTACATCCTATGTCGGTTACGGTAATTGATTCTGTTGATTTACAACCATCAGCAGTAGTTATTATAACGGTGTAAGTTCCTGATGATTTAAGGATAATCGCATTTGGCTCAGTAGGCGACACTTCAAATGGAATATTTCCTGTCCCTGTCCAAGAATAAGTAGTTGTTAATGGATCAAACGAGCTGAGTACTGGAATTGCTTTTAATTTATAGAATGATAAATCGCAACCTTCTTCAATTTTAATTGCTGAAGCGGGTGTAATAACCACATCAAATTTAGCATTAAAAGCACCACAACCTGCGCTTGGCGCAATATCATAGTTTACGGTGTAGTCGCCTGGTGCACTAGCACTCGAGTTGATTGCTCCTGTTGTAGCATCAATTACAAGTCCCGCGGTTGAGGAGTAAACTCCCCCTGCCGTTACACTCGATGTTGGTGTTTGTGCTGTAGTTGTTGAGATACACAATGGTGTATTATAAGAGAATAATCCAGAGGCTGGTTGTGTTAAGGTAATGGTAAATGATTGAGCGTCACCAGCACATCCACCTGAGGCTAAAACTGTGTTGGTTACGAGGTAAGTACCAGCGGTACTTGCGCCTAAATCAACTTCACCATTCGCACTATCGATGACCAATCCTGCCGTTGAAGTGAATGTTCCTGCGCTTGCTGGCGCTACAAAAACAGGAGTCGCTGTACCAATTTCTTTACAATAAACCGCCGAAGGATAGCTAAAGGCTGCTGAGAGCGGTTCGGTAATTGTTACATTGAACGTTCTACTTACTGCAAGACATCCGAGTGCTGCAGGAATTGTATTGGTTACAGTATAATTGCCTGCTGTACTTGTTGAAAGTGAAATTTCACCTGTGTTAAAATCAATATCTAATCCTGGTGCAGCAGTAAATTCTCCTGCAACTGCACCCAAAGCTAATATTGCTGAAGGATTAGTTCCTGTTTTACAATAAGCTGATGTACCATAAGTAAAGTCAGCAATTGGTAGTTTGGTGATGGTAATATCGAATGTTGCAGTTACTTCTGCGCATCCGCCAGCAGCTGCGATGGTGTTGGTAACCGTATAAAGACCGGGTGTACTTGCAGAAAGATTGATTGTTCCTGCTAAATCAATTACTAATCCAGTTGTTGAACTAAATTGACCTGCAACAGCTGGGAGTTCAAATACCGGCGATGGATTTACGCCATTACTACAATAATTGGCTTGTGCATAAGTGAAATCGGCTAAAGGAGGATTGGTGATTCTAATATTTTCGCTGTGTGATACCTCTGCACATCCATTGGCTGCTAAAATAGTGCTTGTTACAACATAATCTCCTGCATCCGATGTAGCTAAATTGATTACTCCAGTCAGCGGATCTAATGACAACTCTGCTAATGCTGGGTCTGCTACATAAGTAAATGTTCCTAGCGCTGCTGGTAATACCAAAATCGGTTCAGGATTGGTTGTGCTGTTTTTGCAGTATTCAAATGCTGAGTAAGTGAAATCTGCAATTGGAAGTATACTTGTAATAGTCGTAAAACTCTGCGTCGCTTTACAGCCAGTGTTATTAACTTCAACTGAATAAGTTCCTGCAGGAGTGCTCCCTTGAATGGTAAGCGAGTTTCCAATTTCTCCCACTAAAACGTTTCCATTAAAAAACCAAAGGTATGAAACCAAATTAACATCAAAATTACCGTTCGTTGGAACTACAGCAATTGAGGTGCTGGCATTTTCGCAAATAGTTGTACTTCCCGAAAAAGTGAATTGAGGAGTTAAATCTTGTACAGATATTTGAAACGAAACTACTTGAACGCAATTTGTTGCAGAATTTATAACCCTAACGTAAATCATTTCTGGATTAGTTTGATTTGGGTGATTTAAAAAATCTTCAATTTCATTCACATTATCTTTCGCATCTTGCTCTGTTTTAAAATAACTTAGCACATGATTTGTTGTAAAAGGTGCTAAAATTAAATTAGAATTAACCGTCAAATCAAAATTTCCTGTGCCTGTTGCATCGCAAATAATTAGGTCTTCTGGTTCGCCGGGCAGTTCATCTTGATAATATTCTACTGTAATTGAATCTGTTGCTAAGCAAGTTGAATTGTTTACTAGAGCTTGAACTGTAAAAACACCAGAGTGATCTACTACTAGAGTTGAATTGATTTCATTTGCAATCGGAACATCGTTTTCTAACCAAACAAAGGTATAATCCGTCGAAGATAATCCAGATTCAATGGTAACGTCATCCCCTTTGCATGCTGCACTTCCATTAGCAACAAGAAAATCAGTACCTAATTCTACTTTCCCTAATTGGAAATTATTAATATAAACAGAAGAGTCAAATTGAGTATCTTGCCGGTCGGCAATCACTAATTTTATATGGTATAAAGTACCAGAAGTTACATTCGAAGAAGCTACTAATTTCTCAGTCATTCCATTAAAATTAATAGGTGCGCCTATCGGATTTATACCGGTATCCCCAAAATAACTTGCAAAATATTCTGGATTTACAGAGACACAATTAGGGTTATGTGCATTGTCTCGAATAGTTACTACCGAAACTGGAGTAGTAGTTTCTGGAAGAACAGCTAAATTAGTTGTTACACCAGTTACAGTATTTGTTAATAAAAAAGCAAATGAATCTGAGTACGCGCATTGAAAAGTTCCATATTCGTCTGAGGCAAAAATAAAATCAAAACTTATTTTTGGTGCAAATGGCACAAAATCAAATTCTAATTTTGTTACATTGTTCGAATTCATTGCTTGCCCAGTTGCTTGTAATACGATTGCTTCTAAATCCGCATCAGGAGTCGTCCATGTGGCACCACCGCCATCGCTTAAAGTCGTTAAATTTGGACCAGGTGCATTTGCCGCATTACCAGTTGTTAAAATAATTCCCTCTTGCAATGGAAATTCTGATAAGGATTTATTGAAATATCCAATTCCGTTTGTTGAACCAAAATTAGTTCCTGTTGAATAAGTGATATTAGAAACCAAAGCGCAATCAGAATCAATAAATACATCGGTCACCAATTGTTGAACAGTGTATTGTGTAGTTGAAGTTGTGATTGGCGGCAGGGCTTTCCCAATGCATAAATCAAAAGTAATATCCTGAATTGTGCTGGGATTCGACCATACCCTTACAAAATAAGTTTGACCAATCACAAAAGTATTATTATCGCTAGTTAACAAACCAGCAGTGCTGCAATATTTTTGAATCAAAGCGCCACAAGTTCCTTGGTAAACCGCATGATTTATATCTGGCGAGGTTCCAATTACATTGATCAAAGACAAGTAATGGATGTTGGACGTTGCTGTAAAACTGAACCAAACATCATCGTCTTCCACACCTGTACAAGTTGTCGGAGCAGTTGACGGCAGAGCACCTGTTAAAGATCCAGAGCCTACGGTTACACATTCAAGTCCATTGTTGACAACCACCAGCTGAGCACTTGCGCAGTCATCGTTGGTTATTGGTGGAGGTGTTGTGATGCAAATATCAAAAGTAGCAGTTTGAGTAACAACGCTGCCGTTTGTATAAACTCTAACTTTATAGTTGGTTCCGATGATTAAGTTGTTTGCTATACTAACGTTTGGATTACTGCAATATACTTGGGTAAGTGCAGAACAATCTCCTCCTGAATAAATACTGTGATTAAGGTCTGTAGTTCCACCAACAATATTGCTTAGTGTAATTATATGAATTGTGGATGTTGCTGTAAAATTATACCAAACATCGTCATTAGTTGTTCCACAACCATTCCCAGGCGTAGATAAAGGTATTGATTGTGATGCTCCTAGG
>CALPOS020000207.1 GCA_943325255.2 Sphingobacterium thalpophilum | reverse complement strand
TCTTGAATCAAATAAAAATAAAGAAGGAAAAAATGCGTACAGCGAAGGAATATATTCTTTCGTTCGTTGGTCGAACACACAAAAATTAATCGTAGTTGCTAATTTTTCTTGGTTAACTGAAAGCAATTTTGATCTGATAATCCCAGCTGATGTAATTAAGGAATGGAAATTAAAGGATGGAACATATGATATGAAGGAAGAGTTGAATAAAAAAGGTCAAGGTAAATTAGTGGTCAAAGATGGTCAAGGAACGGTTCAAGTTTCGATTGGTCCGTCGGGTTCTTTTATCTTTAGTTTATAATATACACCATAATCGTTTTATGAAGCCGTGCTGAAGAGTGCGGCTTTTTTTATTTCTTCAAACTGTATTTTAGAAATAAGAACCCAATCGAACCCGCAACCAATGATGCGACTAGGATGGCAATTTTGGAATGATCAATTATATGTTGGTCCTCGAAGGCTAAAAGGGTAATAAATATAGACATAGTAAAACCAATGCCGCCCAAAAAACCAGCGCCAATAATGTTCTTCCATTGGAGGTCATTTGGAAGGGAACATAGTCCTAAGCCTGCTGCAATAAAAGAAAGCAGCCAAATCCCCAACGGTTTTCCAAGAACCAACCCTAATATAATTCCGATACTATTTGCATGTCCTAAGCCTTCCAGCAAGTTTGTTCCAAAATTAATACAGGTATTTGCCAATGCAAACAAAGGCAGAATAAAAAAGGCGACGGGACTGTGTAAAAACTCTTGTAAAATGTAAGAAGTTGATTTTTCATCACCATTGCCAAAAGGAATAGCAAATGCTACCAAGACACCGGTAATCGTCGCGTGAATTCCAGTTTGCATCATAAAGTACCACATGACAACTCCTCCAACTAAATAAGGAATCAAATTGCGAACTTTGAGTCGATTGAAAATAAGTAGTAAAATCCAAACGGATAGCGCAATGCCAAGGTGAAAAAAGGAAATGCTTTTTGTATAGAAAATCGCGATGACCAAGATGGCGCCCAAATCATCGATGACAGCTAATGCAGTTAAGAATACTTTGAGTGACGTTGGAACTCGATTTCCTAACAAGGACAAAATTCCCACAGCAAACGCAATGTCCGTTGCCATCGGAATTCCTGCGCCAGACTGTGTTGCCGTACCATAATTGAATAATAAATAGATCCCTGCCGGCACAATCATTCCGCCAAAGGCACCAAAGAGAGGAAGTGCTGCATTCTTGATATTGGAAAGTTCCCCAATGTAAATTTCACGTTCCAATTCTAAACCAATCAGCAGAAAGAAAATCGCCATCAATCCGTCATTAATCCAGTCTACTAATGAATGAGAACCAATCGTTTGATGCCAAAAGGAAATGTAATGTGATTGAAAACTAGAATTAGCAAATGCCAATGAAAGTACAGTAACGACCACCAAAACGATACCGCCCGCTTTTTCACTTTCGAAAAACTTTGTAAATAGCTTGGTTGTTTTGATCGGTGGTGTTTCCAAATTTATTTGTGTATCGTTTGTTTTCTATCAGGACCGACAGAAACAATTTTGATCGGAACTTCCAACTCTTTTTCTATAAAATCGATGTAATCTTTGAGTTCAATTGGCAATTCGTCATAGGAACTCATACCTGTTAAATCTGCTTTCCATCCTTTAAAGTCTGTATAAATTGGCGTCACATTTTCAGGTTCGATATTATAAGGTAAATGCGTGATTGTTTGACCTTTATAATTGTAGGCAGTGCACACTTTTAAAGTTTCGAATCCAGACAAAACATCGCCTTTCATCATCATCAATTGCGTGACACCATTAATTTGGACCGCATATTTTAAAGCAACTAAATCGAGCCAGCCACAACGTCTTTTTCTTCCTGTTACCGAGCCGAATTCGTTTCCAATACTAGCCATAACATCTCCAGCTTCTTCGAAATCTTCGGTTGGAAATGGACCGCTTCCGACTCTGGTGGTGTAGGCTTTGAAAATTCCGTAAACTTCTTTGATTTTGTTCGGTGCAATTCCTAAGCCGGTACAAGCGCCAGCGGCGGTCGTATTGGAGGACGTCACAAAAGGATACGTTCCAAAATCGACATCGAGTAAGGAACCTTGTGCACCTTCGCAAAGAATTGATTTTCCTGATTTTTGTGCTTGATGTAAATATTCTTCTGAATCGATAAAGGTGAGTTGTTTTAATTCTTCGATGGCATCGAAAAATTCTTTTTCCAATTCTGGTAAATTGTATTGAATATTGACGTCGTAGAAAGCAATCATTGCTTCGTGTTTGTCGGCTAAAGCTCTGTAACGTTCTTTGAAATCAGCGAGTTCGATGTCACCCAAACGAATACCGTTGCGTCCGGTTTTATCCATATAGGTTGGACCGATTCCTTTGAGTGTAGATCCAATTTTAGCTTTGCCTTTGGCAGCTTCTGACGCCGCATCTAACAATCGGTGCGTGGGAAGAATCAAGTGTGCTTTTCTCGAAAGGATTAATTTGCTTTTGATATCGAGATTGAATTTCGCCAAGCCGTCTAGTTCGCTTTTGAAAACTACAGGATCAATCACGACGCCGTTTCCGATGATGTTGATGGAGTTTTTGTGAAAAATCCCTGAAGGAATGGTTCTCAAAACATGTTTGATTCCATCAAATTCTAAAGTATGTCCCGCGTTGGGTCCGCCTTGAAAACGAGCAATAATATCATATTTTGAAGTGAGTACGTCGACAATTTTTCCTTTGCCTTCGTCGCCCCATTGTAATCCTAGTAATAAATCTACAGCCATTTTTTAATTGATAATTGATAATTGCTTCGCCAGTTCGCTCTCGCTCGGGTGATAATTGACAATGAGTGGAGTTTTAAATTTTTTCCAATGATTATGAATTGCAATTATTCATTAGTATTTAGTTGTTGTTGTTGTTGTTGTAATATCTAATGTGCGTTAGGGATTGTAGCGGAAATCCTTTTGTGGCGGTGTTCGACACAAAAGATTGGGAGTGGAAAGCCCGGGCCGCAGGCAACGCCCCATTATCCATTATCAATTTTCTTCTTGTTGCCATATAAATATAGCGAATGGTTGGTCACTTCGATATCGAAGATTTCCTCTATGGTTTTCTTGATCATTTGGATTCTCGGATCGCAAAACTCGATGACTTCACCGGTGTCGGTCATAATGATGTGATCGTGTTGTTTGTCGAAATAGGATTTTTCGTAATGGGCTTGATTTTGCCCGAATTGGTGTTTTCGGACCAAAGCGCAATCCAACAGCAATTCAATGGTATTGTAAAGCGTCGCGCGGCTGACACGATAGTTTTTGTTTTTCATTTTGATATAGAGGTTTTCAATATCAAAATGGTCTTCGTTATCGTAAATTTCGTGAAGGATGGCGTAACGTTCTGGGGTTTTGCGATGTCCTTTGTTTTCAAGATACAATGTAAAGACATTCTTTACAATTTCTTGATTTTTCCTGTTATCGGTAGCAACTAATGTCATGCGCCAAAGTTAAGATTATTAATTAATAATTGATAATTAATAATTAACAATGGAAGGAAATTATACACATTTTGCACCCCTCATTATTAATTATTAATTGTTCATTATTAATTGATTCTTTAGTTTTTATTCACTCGAGTGACTTTATCTACACCATCAATTTTCTTGATATTGTCGATGAGTTTTTTCAAAATAATATTGTTTTGCACGATGACTGTGACTTGTCCGTTGAATATTCCAGCGTCGCCGCTGAGTGAAATACTCTGAATATTCACGTGCATATTATTTGAAATCACTTTGGTTAATTCGTTGGTGAGGCCCAAAGTGTCCATTCCTGTAATGTGTAGTATGGCTTTAAATTCTTGTTGGGTAGAATCGATCCATCTCGCGAGAATAATGCGATAGGCGTAATTGGATTGTAAACTAATAGAGTTTGGACAATCTTTCTTATGCACTTTAATTCCTTCATTGATGGT
>CALPOS020000206.1 GCA_943325255.2 Sphingobacterium thalpophilum | reverse complement strand
CAAAGTGCCTTTAGACAAAGTGATTGATACCATGTGGCAGACTGCTAAAGACATGAATTCTAAATACAAAGAAACTTCGGAAGGTGGTTTGGCGGTGGCGGTGAATATGGCGGATTGTTAGTTTGGACACGCTATGCTTTGGACACGCTTCGCTTTGGATTTTTAGACTGTTGGATTTTTAGATGATAAAAGAGGCAAGAAACAAGAAACGAGATAATAAATTGGTATAATTTTCATGCTTCCTGTTTCTTTCCTCTTGCTTCGTGTTTTTTTCTTCTTGCTTCTTGTTTCTTGCTTAATTCCGCTCAACCCTAGCCCGGATGGAACCGGAAAACAAAACCGCGTCTTGCCTTTACTTTGGTTGGGCTGAGAAAGCGACCAGCGGAAGCTCTTGTCAGCCTTTACCAATGTTGGCAAGACGCGGTTTTTTTGTAGGGCACAGCCGGAATAGCTTTTGAAAAAGATTGCGAGATTGGAGGATCATATGAGTATAGGATTAAATCTTAAAGTCTTAAAGTCTTACAGTCTTACAGTCTCAAAATCTACCTCACTTCCTTCGCGTATCGATAATATAAACAATCTTCCACTGGTCTTTTTCCTTAAATAGCGTAAAAGCATTCACGCCTTTGTGACTTAATTTGCCGTCAAGGTAAAATTCGTAGGGTGTCCACGCGTGTCCCATCGAACCATCGACTTGTGTCGTATAACTTAAAATTTGTTCATTGAATTTGAGATTCTTAGGCATTGATGCAATCGAGCGGTAAAAGAACTGCAGCGGTTCTTGGGTAATACTATTTCCGTTTGAGTTTTCAGTAATCGATTGCAAAATCATTTTGTCCGCGCAAACTTGATGTAACAAAAACGTGTCACGATGATGAAAGCCTTCGAAAAAGGTTTCGATGGTATGTTTGATGTCGTCATTTTGTGCCTTTACGGAAACTGTAAAAAAAACAAATAATAACAATGTGATATTTCTCATAAACTAGATTTAAGCGGTTGACAATAATAAGAAAGTAAAATCATCGCCCATATTTTCTTGAGCAACAGGCACAAATAAATACCAAAGGTAAAAATCTAATAGATATGATTGATTGTTAATTTCGGTTTGAATTCGAGTTGCTACTTTACCGTCGTTAACGTCTAAACCGTAAGATAATATCTCTGTTTCACCATCGAGAATTGCGTATTCTACCAAAGGATTATTTCGAATTATTAATTTTAATTTCTTGCCCTCAAATTCGATGATGGTTGCATTCGAGTACCATTTTTCTGTTTCAGTTTTCAAAACAATATTTCCTTGGGTATCAACAATCTCAATGATATTTTTCCAAAAGCCAATGTGCTTAATATGGTAGACTTGATTTTCAATTTCAAATGTTGCTTTTCTTTCAAAAACATTTGATTTGATTGTTAAACTACCAATTCTATTCTCTTGTTTGCTGAAAGAATAGATTCCGGCTCCTATTTTCTTCCAGTTTTTAAGATTAATGGCCATATTTTACATCTTTAAAATTCACACCGTTAGTAAATATTATAAACGAAATGTTTCAACATTATTGCAATTCGGCACGGTTAATTTAAAAACCCAAAGTGATTTTATTACTTTTACAGCACTAAATAAAAAACCTATGTCGGTAGCCAAAAAAGATTATAAAAGAATTACTACAAGATCATTGATTGAAATGAAGGAAAATGGAGAAAAAATCTCGATGCTGACGGCCTACGATTTCACTATGGCAAAGATAGTCGACGCAGCAGGTGTTGATGTAATTCTTGTTGGCGATTCTGCCAGTAATGTGATGGCGGGTCATGAAACCACCTTGCCGATTACTTTGGATCAGATGATTTATCATGCTTCCGGAGTTGTTCGTGCCATTCATCGGTCTTTGGTGGTGGTCGATTTACCCTTTGGAAGTTACCAATCGGATTCGAAAGAAGCTTTGCGATCGGCAATTAGAATTATGAAAGAAAGTGGCGCGCATGCGGTCAAAATGGAAGGTGGCGGTGAAATCAAAGACAGCATCAGAAAAATTTTAAATGCTGGAATTCCAGTCATGGGACATTTAGGACTCACGCCACAGTCAATCTATAAATTTGGAACCTATACGGTGCGCGCCAAAGAAGATGCGGAGGCAGAGAAATTATTAGAAGATGCGAAACTATTGGAAACATTGGGTTGTTTTGCCATTGTATTAGAAAAAATTCCGGCTCATTTGGCTGAGAAAGTTGCCAAAAGTATTGCCATTCCTGTGATTGGTATTGGAGCTGGCGGTGGCGTTGATGGTCAAGTATTGGTGATTCATGATATGCTTGGGATGAATAATGAGTTTAGTCCACGATTCTTGCGTCGCTACCTCAATTTATATTATGAAATGACAAAAGCCATTGGGCAATATGTTGACGATGTGAAGTCGAAGGATTTTCCGAATTCGGGAGAACAGTATTAGAATCGCTGCGCTTTAGACACGGCTGCGCTATAGACGCGGCTGCGCCTTTGGACACGCTTCGCTTTAGAAACTAAACCACTATGGACTTTAAGTCCATAGGTTTGGTTTGCAGACTAAAAGTCTGCCAATTTGTGATAATTATTCTAGCCACGAATTCACAAATTAAAAAAAATAAAAATTTGTGAATTCGTGATCAAAAAACATTTTTAGTAGCTGAAAGCGAAATGCAGTAAAGTGCATAGTTTTAACTATTTTTGAGACCAATAAAATCATATATAACGCCAAATAGATATTATTATGCACCGATTTAAAAAACTAGAGATGTGGCAGCAAATCGGCGTTTTCTGTACTGAAATTTATGATGTCACAAGTTTATTTCCGGACAGTGAAAGATTTGGTTTAACTATTCAGTTGAGAAGATCTTCCGTATCAATTCCATCTAATATTGCCGAGGGAAGTTCAAGAAATTCGAACAAAGATTTTTCAAGGTTCTTAGAAATCGCGATTGGTTCAGCATATGAAATCGAAACACAGTTGTTAATTGCATCAGACTTAAAATTTATTACAACAGAAAAATTAGAGTCACTAACAAATAAATTAGAAAATATCATTAAGATGATATCCAAGTTTCGCTCAACCATAAAATGAACTTTCGAATAATCAAAAAGCGAAGCAAGTCTAAAAATCTAACAATCTAACCAATCTTTTGAAAGAACTCTCCACAAAATCCAACCTCCAAATTCTCCACGAAGACAACCATATAATTGTCGTCAACAAACGCGTAGGAGATATTGTGCAAGGGGACAAAACGGGTGACAAACCGTTATCAGACGTTGTCAAAGAATATATCAAGGACAAATACAGCAAACCAGGCGAGGTCTTTTTAGGCGTTATTCATAGACTCGACAGACCAACAACGGGAATCGTAGTATTCGCCCGAACGAGCAAAGCCTTAACAAGATTGAACGAGATGTTTAGTGCACGAGAAACACAAAAAACCTATTGGGCAGTGGTGAAAAACAAACCCGAAAAATCAGAAGACACACTCGTACATTTTCTGAAACGCAACGAAAAAAACAACACGTCTAAAGCACATCTCAAGGAAGTACCTGAAAGCAAAATTGCTAAGCTCGATTACAAAATCATCAAAGAATTGAACTCCTATTTTGCACTAGAAATCAACTTGCACACCGGAAGACACCATCAAATCAGAGCACAATTAGCCGCTATTGGTTGTCCGATTAAAGGCGATTTGAAATATGGTTTTGACAGAAGTAATCCCGACGGCGGCATTCATCTTCACGCAAGAAAATTAGCCTTTGTGCATCCCGTTTCAAAAGAAAAAATAGAAATTTTGGCTCCCACACCCAAAAATTCAGTGTGGGACGCAGTATAAACAGTATAAAATTGTATTTTTACATTTAGATAAGTCAACTTAAACGATTAACCGACAAATTACTTATGAAAAGAATCATACTTTTATCTTTAATGCTTTCCGCCTCTAATCTATTTGCCCAAGACCATTTTACTGGCGTT
>CALPOS020000205.1 GCA_943325255.2 Sphingobacterium thalpophilum | reverse complement strand
TATGTAATGTTATTCCAACTTGATTTGACGAACCTCTACCTGATAAAATTGGACCACCTGATGATGTTTTAAACCAAGCTGACATAGAATAAGCAGTAATATTATTTTGTTGTAATGGCAAAACAATTCTATTTGTTGTTCCATTAAATGAATAAGCGCTACTTACATTTCCAAATCTGTCTGTTGTTGGTGTTGCCCCATTATTATTGCCATTATTTGCATTTACACTAACATCATTAGCATTGCCACTAAAAGGATAATAAGCAAGTAGTCCATTAGTAGGAACATAAGTTGGTACTTGAGCATTCATTGTAAGGGAGGCAAACCCAATTAAAAGTAAAAGTTTTTTCATTTTTCAGTTTTTTATTGATTACAAACATAATACCATTCACCGCAATCACCTTGTAGTGAGATAATTTCTGCGGCAAATATAAAAAAAGCAATCTAATACTAATCATATATGATTATATAAATCATATATGATTATTTCAATTTTACAATCTAAAATCTTGTAAGATTTGATATATACAAAGGATAAAGACTATTTGATATCGTTTGGGAAACATTTAAAAAAAATGCGAGAGGGAAAAGGTATGTCACAAGAAGAACTGGCTAATTCGGCGGAAGTTTCTTTACCACAGATTACAAGAATAGAGAGAGGTGTAATAAATCCGACAGTATGTACCATTAAATCTTTATCAAAAGGATTGTCAGTTGATATGTCATTTATGTTTGAGTTTGATAAAGAATTGTAGGTCGGAAATTATTTTTTAAATCTCTTTAAATACAAGAAATACAATACAACAATAGAAAGCTTGACTTAAAAATAAACTCTCACAAAAGGCATAAACGCATCGCTGTAAACCAAGTCGTTTTTCTTAAATAAAACGTTATAACGAATACCAACCGTAACGTTTCCAGTATAATAACCCGCGCCCAAATACAGCGCCGTATTCCAAAAATTATTTTTGACTTCAAAATCAGGAAACTCTTGGTTGACTCTGAGTTGCTCTAACTCTGCAGAAAGTTGAATGTCCTCGATGGGATTCACCAAACCAATTAAACTTCCTCCATAAATATAGGAATTGTAAGCAACGTCACGGTCTTTATATTTGATGTAACTTCCCGTCAAGCCCACGCCGGCCGCAAAGTATTCATTGAAATTATAAATAGCACTGGGAGCAAGAGCAATATTCGTAAAACCAGATCCCGCACTCAATCCGAATCCACCTCCAAATTGCACGTTTTGCCAAAAGTCATTTTTAGGTTGCTGCTGTGCAAAAACAACAGCGGAAAAAACAGTCGCAAAAAAGGTAAAAATGAATTTAAAATTAACTTGTAAACAAGGATATTTAGACATAAAACACGGTTTTTTTGAGAAACGATAAAAGTATCTAAAATAATTAAAATTTTATCTGTTTTATTGTACTTTTGCGTAACATTTTTACAAATTAGGACATTTAACAAGACTTATGGATAGGTTTTCCTTTTTAAACGCAGCACACACCGAATTTTTCGCCGATTTATACGAGCAATACACAGAAAGTCCAGACAGCGTAGAACCTAGTTGGAGAAGTTTCTTTCAAGGTTTCGATTTTGGAATGACCACCTATAACGAGGAGCAAGCCGTCAATCAAATGGCAAACATGGCGTCGAATCAGGTTCAGAACGGCGCGGCTTCGGACAAAATATTAAAAGAATTCAACGTTCTTAAACTCATCGATGGTTACCGAACGCGCGGCCATTTATTCACTAAAACCAATCCAGTTCGCGATCGTCGAATCTTTTCGCCAAACTTACAACTAGAAAATTACGGATTGTCGAACGACGACTTAAATACCGTTTTTGATGCGGCAAAAGTTCTTGGACATCAACCTTCGACCTTGCAAGACATTTTGACGCATCTGAGAAACGTCTATTGTCAACACATCGGAATTGAATATATGTACATGCGAAATCCAGAATGGATTCAATGGATTCAAGACCGACTCAACATCAACGACAACCAACCGAACTTCAATAACGAACAAAAGAAACACATTCTAAGCAAACTCAACGAAGCGGTTTCTTTCGAGAATTTCCTGCATACGAAATACGTTGGACAAAAACGTTTTTCACTCGAAGGTGGCGAATCCATCATCCCAGCACTCGATGCATTGATTGAAGCTGCTGCAGAAAAAGGCGTGGAGCAATTCGTCATGGGAATGGCACACCGCGGTCGATTGAACGTGTTGGCGAATATTTTTAGAAAATCAACCCAAGATATTTTTTCCGAATTTGACGGGAAAGATTACGACCAAGAATATTTTGATGGCGACGTAAAATACCATTTGGGCTTAACGTCGGACAGAAAAACAAGCACAGGAAAACACATCAATATCAATTTAGCGCCGAATCCATCGCACCTAGAAACAGTTGGAGCTGTAATTGAAGGAATTACCCGTGCGAAACAAGACCATTATTTTCCGGAAGATTTCTCGAAAGTGTTGCCGATTGCCGTACACGGTGATGCTGCGATTGCCGGACAAGGAATTCTGTACGAAATCATACAAATGGCACAGTTAGACGGATACAAAACCGGCGGTACCATTCATATTGTCATCAACAACCAGGTGGGTTTTACAACGAATTATCTAGATGCACGTTCGTCAACGTATTGTACCGATGTGGCAAAAGTAACGTTGTCGCCTGTATTGCACGTCAATGCTGATGATGCGGAAGCGGTCGTGCATGCGATGTTGTTCGCACTCGATTTTAGAATGCAATTCGGACGGGATGTTTTCATCGATTTACTAGGATATAGAAAATACGGACACAACGAAGGCGATGAACCTCGTTTTACACAACCTTTGTTATATAAAATCATTGCGAAGCACAAAAATCCCCGCGATATTTATGCTGAGCAATTGCTTTCGGAAGGCGTCATCGATGCCAATTTCGTGAAGGATTTAGAGTCGGCGTACAAACTCGATTTAGATCACAACCTAGAAGCTTCCCGCAAGAAAGATTTGACCATCATCACGCCATTTATGCAAAACGAATGGCAAGGATTCCAACAAGTTTCCGACGATGTGATGTTGCAAAAAGTAGATACGACTTTCCCTAAAAAAGGATTGACCGAAATAGCCGATGTGATTTGCAATCTTCCCAAAGACAAAAAATTCATCAGCAAAATCGAAAAATTGATCAACGATCGTAAAACCATGTTCTTCGAAACCAATGCGCTCGATTGGGCGATGGCGGAAACTTTAGCCTACGGTTCGTTAATGACTGAAGGTTACAGTGTTCGTATTTCTGGACAAGACGTGGAAAGAGGTACGTTCTCGCACCGCCACGCAGTCGTGAAAGTAGAGGACAGCGAAGAAGAAGTGGTGCTTTTGTCTAATCTTAAAAACGCTGAAGGGAAATTCTATATTTATAATTCCTTTTTATCAGAATATGGTGTACTCGGATTTGATTACGGATACGCTTTAGCAAGTCCAAACACATTGACGATTTGGGAAGCGCAATTTGGTGATTTCAGCAACGGAGCCCAAATTATGATCGACCAATACATTTCGTGCGGAGAAGACAAATGGAACAACCAAAACGGAATTGTTTTACTCTTGCCACACGGTTACGAAGGTCAAGGCGCAGAACACTCGTCAGCTAGAATGGAGCGTTACCTTCAACTTTGCGCAAGACACAATATGTTCGTGGCAGATTGTACCACACCAGCGAATTTCTTCCACTTGTTGCGTCGCCAAATGAAAACCAAATACCGCAAGCCTTTGGTCGTGTTTACGCCGAAAAGTTTATTGCGTGATCCAAGAGTAGTTTCGACAGTTGATGAATTTGCAACAGGCAGTTTCCAAGAAACGATTGATGATACGTCTGTGAATAAAAAAGACGTCAAAACATTGGTATTCTGTACAGGAAAATTCTATTACGATTTGCATACCGAAAGAGAAAATCTCGGACGAAAAGATGTGGCACTTATCAGAATATGGTG
>CALPOS020000204.1 GCA_943325255.2 Sphingobacterium thalpophilum | reverse complement strand
TTATGCGGCTTATGTTCATTCGGTTTCCGAAAAATATACTTTGATAGAAGAACTTGAAATTTCCGTTCATCGACTCATCAAGTTTGTTCAAAATATTCCGATGGACAAATTTGATTATCGATACACCGAAGGCAAATGGACCATCAAGGACATACTGCAGCATTTGATTGATGCCGAACGCATTTTTGCTTATCGAGCTTTGCGTTTTTCTAGGAATGACCAAACCCCATTGGCTAATTTTGATGAGAATGAGTATGTTATCGAAGCCAACGCAAATCGAAGAAGTATTCAAGAGTTATTGACGGAATTGGCTGTAGTTCGCCAAGCGACGTTATCACTATTTAAAACTTTTTCACAAGAAGAATTACTGCGAACCGGAATAGCGTCCAATAATACTATGTCGGTGCGTGCTTTGGGATTTGTGATTATCGGGCATCAGAATCATCATCAACGGATTTTTGAAGAAAGATATCTATAAAAAAAGGAACTCATTTTGAGTTCCTTTTAGTTTATCTTTTATTCTTCGTCATCATCTTCATCGTCGACAATGTCGTCATCATCTTCATCGTTGTCGTCATCGGCATCTTCATCATCTGATCCGCCGGGATCTTTTGTCACATCAACTTCTTCGTCATCTTCTTCTGCAGTTAGAGCATCTTCGTCGATCTCTTTTATTACATCGATTGGTTCTACAATATCATCGATATCTTCTTCATCAAATTTTTCCAATCTACTAGCAAGTTTGGTGCTAACTTTTACCCAGTAAATGGTATCTTCAGTTCGCACTTCGACTGCTTCGATTAATTCGTTGTGGGCATTTCTGAATCGGATAATGTTAGAATCATCATATCCGTCAGGAAATTTTTCGACCAATAAGGTCAAAATTTCATTAGTCAATTTTGAGTAATCAACAATAATTCTTCTCATAGTATATTATAAATCAAGTAGGTAAGCAAAAATTAAGGGAGCAACAATAGTTGCATCTGATTCAATAATAAATTTTGGGGTTTTGATATCTAATTTACCCCAGGTAATTTTTTCGTTGGGCACCGCTCCAGAATACGTACCATAACTGGTGGTCGAATCTGAAATTTGGCAGAAATAACTCCAAAACGGAACATCATGCATTTCCATATCTTGGTATAACATCGGTACGACGCAAATCGGGAAGTCTCCGGCAATTCCACCACCAATTTGGAAGAATCCGACACCGTTTTTACTATTTTTCGGATACCAATCGGCTAAGAATGTCATGTATTCGATTCCAGATTTCATCGTCGAAGCTTTCAAATCACCTTTAATAACGTACGAAGCGAAAATATTCCCCATCGTGCTGTCTTCCCAACCTGGTACAATAATAGGCAAATTCTTTTCAGCAGCGGCATACATCCAACTGTCCTTTAAATCTATTTCGTAATACTCTTCTAAAACACCGGAAAGTAGCATTTTATACATGAATTCATGCGGAAAATAACGTTCTCCTTTGTCGTCAGCATCTTTCCAAATCTTGTAAATATGTTTTTGCAAACGACGAAATGCTTCGTGTTCAGGGATACAAGTATCAGTCACACGATTCAATCCACGCTCTAATAAATCCCATTCTTCTTGTGGCGTTAGGTCACGGTAGTGTGGCACGCGTTCATAATGTGAATGCGCTACTAAGTTCATAATGTCTTCTTCTAAATTAGCGCCAGTACAGGAAATAATTTGCACTTTATCTTTTCTAATAAATTCGGCGAATATTTTTCCAATTTCTGCGGTACTCATGGCTCCGGCTAAGGTCACCATCATTTTGGCGCCATTGGCCAGTTGTTGTTCGTAGCCTTTTGCGGCATCGACCAAGGCTGCAGAATTGAAATGCAGGTAATGTTTTTCGATAAATTGACTGATAGGTCCTTTACTCATTGTGATGTTGTTTTTGATTTTAGGAGCTATTTCCTGCTATCCGTTGCAATCTTTTTTGTTTTGTAAAATGTGCCCCTCGACTACGCTCGGGGTGACAAAACAAAAAAGGATTTCCACTGCTATCAGGGCTAGGCTTTCCGTTTCCTAAAAATTCTTCTTCAAAAATAATTTATTTTTTATTATATCCTAATATTTCTAAAACTTGTTCTGAGGTTTGTTGTTCAGAGAAAATTTCAGTTGCCAAGATGCCGTTTTCATCGCGGTCGATCAAGATATGTTTGGGTTGTGGAATCAAGCAGTGGTGCAATCCGCCGTAGCCTCCGATGGTTTCTTGATAAGCACCGGTGTTGAAAAATCCGATATACAAAGGTTTTTCTTTGTTGTATTTTGGCAAGTAAATCGCGTTCATATTTTGCTCGGAATTGTAATAATCGTCGCTATCACAAGTCATTCCGCCTAAAAGTACACGTTCGTATTGGTCATTCCAACGGTTGACCGCCAACATGATAAATCGCTTGTTAATCGCCCAAGTATCGGGTAAAGTGGTGATGAAAGACGAGTCAATCATGTTCCATTTTTCTCTATCGTTTTGTTGTTTTTGATAGAGAATTTGATAGATGGCACCGCCACTTTCGCCGACTGTAAATGACCCAAACTCGGTAAATATATGAGGTACATCAACTTCTGCTTCTTCGCACGCAATTTTGATTTGATTGATGATTTCGTCAATCATATATTGGTAGTCGTATTCGAAAGCCAATGAATTCTTGATTGGGAAACCACCGCCAATATTGAGTCCATCGAGCGTTGGACATTCTTTTTTCAAAGCAATGTACACTTTAATACATTTTACCAATTCATTCCAATAATAGGCGTTATCGTTGATTCCGGTGTTAATGAAAAAGTGTAACATTTTCAATTCCAAGTTCTTATTTTCTTGGATTTGTTTTTTGTAGAACGCCACGATGTTTTTGTATCCAATGCCCAAACGAGACGTGTAAAACTCAAATTTTGGTTCTTCTTCCGCAGCGATACGAATTCCGATTTTGAATTTTCCTTTGATTTCAGCTTGTAGCAAATCGAGTTCTTCGTAATTATCAATTATTGGAATGGCGTTTTTATGGCCGTTGTTTATCAGTCGCGCAATATTTGCAATGTACTGATCTCTTTTAAAGCCATTACAAATTATGTACGTGCTTTTATTGATTTTTCCTTCTGCTAACAGATTTTCCGCAATGTTGATATCGAAAGCAGAAGACGTTTCAAGATGGATATTGTTCTTGAACGCTTCATTCATTACGTATTGAAAATGTGAGCTTTTGGTGCAATAGCAGTAATAGTATTTACCATCATATTTGTTTTTTTCCATCGCATTTCGGAACCAGTTTTTGGCTCTTTTAATGTTGTTGGAAATCTGTGGTAGATAGGTAAATTTTAGCGGTGTTCCGTATTGTTCTACCAATTTCATCAAATCGATATTGTGAAACTGAAGGTTGTCTTTGTTTAAAGAAAACTCTTCTTGAGGGAAATAATACGTTTGATTGATGAGATCGAAATATTTTGTATTCATTGATTGTGTTTAAATTTGGATTAAAAAAAGTTGAGGCTTATTTTTAATCGTCATTCAAACTCGAATATTAGCGAATATAATAGGAAGTTTCTCGCTATACTGCTTGGTATTGATATAAATTTCAAAATGTAGATTGCCATTGATAGCCAAAACATGCTTCAAAAAATGAAGATAGGATTTCTTTGAAAGTGTTTCAAAGATTGAGGATGTTTCGGTATTTCGGTTTTCGTTCATTGAGGCAAATGTAAAAAATAAAATAAGTGAATTGCAATCCTTTTATTAAAAAAATATTAAGTTTTATAATTTAAAAAAGCAGCTGTAATTAATTCTTTTTCAGCGGTTTGATTAATTTTTATTTTACCAATCGAATCAAGCAATGAAAATTGAATCATTCCGTATTCATTTTTTTTATCGTGTATGAGCAACTCTTGTATTGGTTCTAGGTCAGATTCTTCAAAATCGATTCGATCAAAAATATGGTTGATGGTGTTTTTTATTTCGAGATATTCTTGCTCTTGGATGAGTTTTTTCTGCCAAGAAATGA
>CALPOS020000203.1 GCA_943325255.2 Sphingobacterium thalpophilum | reverse complement strand
GATCCTCCTTGCCGTTTGCTACTCCAATGTCATAAATCATGATAATTTGATTTTCTAAGGATTTTTTTAATGACGGAATAATACTTAACAAACCCGCAGGTCCTTGAAAAGAATTTATTATTTCATTAAACGCAGCGCTGTTACTGGAAGAACTAATGATGTTATCTATTGCTTCTTTTTTAGGTTTAGCATTTTTTTGATAAAATCTCTTTCTATCCTCAATTGTGTCCTCAAAAACAGGAATAATGATTTGAATGAACTTTTCTTGGAATACTTCCATTTTTTTAACTTGAGTTCTTTAACTTATCATTTTGATCAGTTTTTTTAAGCGATAAAAAAAGCTAGATTATACTAGCTTTTCTTCAACATTAAATAATTCTACCATTTTTATTCTAAAATCCGTAAGCCCCCTTAATTCACTAGAAGAATCTGCGTTTATATTGAAACTGGTTAGGAATTCAATATAAAGACTTTTCATGTCTTCAAATTTTGGGTGCTTAGCTACACTTTTAAAAGTTTTTGCAGAAATAATATTAGGTTCTTTACCTAAGCTTAAATCTACAATTGCCTCTACAATGTCTTTCGCTAATTCTTTAATTTCGTCTTCTTTCATAATTTTATTTTTTTGGCAGATTCTACAATTTATTTACTTCAAACAAAACAGAATCAATTTGTTTTGATTACACGTTACAAAAATATACAACAGAAGAATTGATTTTTAGTTCAACTTGGTTCAAGTTTGAAAAAAGGTTTAAACTGATAGAATAATTTGTATTAAAACTATTAGTTTTGGTTATTATTTCACTTATGAGTAACCCAAGAAACGCTTTAAACAGCTTCACATTATCCGAACTAAAGAGCCAAATAGCCATAAAATTATGTTTTCCAATATCTGGCAAACCTGATTGTTTTAAGCTTAGTGAAGTTCTTTCTAAGGAAAATTATGGCAATGTGTCGGCCACAACATTGTACCGTTTACTTGTTAATTTTAAAGGCATCATACCTTATCAAAACACATTAGATATATTAGCTAAATATATTGGCTTTTTATCTTGGTTAGATTTTGTAGAAAAAACAGAAGTTAAAAATTATAACTACACTATCAATCAGCAAGATCTCATTACCAATAGTTTGATATATCACTGTATACAATCTGGCGACACAAAATCTTTGACTCCGTTTTTTGAAAGTATCATCGATATGGAATACAAATTCAAAGTTAAAGTTGCTTTAGATGTATACGATAGTTTATTGAAAACTGAAAAGCCAGAACTATTTTTTTCTAAATACAGGACTAATAAATTTGTGAAAGAATTTGTTCTAGAAGATGCTTTTGACCCTACTTTTAGAATAAAAAATTATGACTTTGCCTATAAATTGTATGGTAATGAATTTAAAAAAGTAAAATCAGTTGCTGCTCTTCAAGATTATGTGTTTTCACAATCCGTTTTGTTTAGATATTATTTTTTAAGCGGAAAAAAAGAAGAGGCATTTACAATTGGAAAAAAAATATACCAAGAAACTCCAATTCCTCCTTCTGATTTAGATACCATTTATTTATTCCCAAATATTAGATATCGTGCTTATAAAATTTGGTTTAATCAACTGCTAGGAGATAAAAAAAGCAGTAAAGAAGCTTACATTATAGAAATCTTAGACTATTGCCAACATATTTATGATTCGCTGGATGTTTATGGAAGAAAAGTTGTTTTCCACTGTGTAGCAGAAGTGTTTTGCTACGCCAAAATTGATCTTAAATATCATTTGATACTAAAATCTCTTTTTAAAGAAGAATTTTTAAACATTCCTCATTTTCTTTTTGAGAAACCACTTCAAAAGTCACTTCCTTATTTTGAAGCAAATGGTTTATTGCATTATCGTCCAGTCTTATAAAGGTGAACTAAGTTGTGCTTTCTTCTCAAAATTTATACTGTTGCAGTTGCTTTGTAACTTATTTGTGTGATCATGAACTCTATTTAATATTCTAAACTAATGAAAAAGACCTTAATTAGTATCTCTTTTTTACTTTTCATGTTTCTGTTAAGTTGTGCCAAATTTTATAAAAATGATGCAAATGAATATGTTTCAAATATGAACAGTGAAGAAATCAATAAGCTCAATAAGCAAATCATTATTGCTAAAAAAATAGCTGAATTCCTTCCAATAAACCTAAAAAGCGACGAAGAACTTAGCAATTATTTAATAAGTTCAGACGAAGCCTTTGACGAATTACACATAAAAATGTTTAAGTTATTAGATATTACTGCAGAGTTTAAGGAAGACAAAGATAATATTCATAAAATAGACAACTCTGATGCTCTATCAGTAGGTAAAGGTGCGCTAAACCTGGGAAAGACGCTTGCTAAAGGTGTTTGGTCTGGAGGCAAACTATTAATCTCATCTGGCGCTCTGTTTGATTATAAAACAGATTATTATAAATTCAAAGAAACATATAACGACACAAAGTTAGATAGTTTGAGATATGTAATGAATTCTATCGCAATAATAAATTTGTTTGAAGATGAATTTAATTTAAAACAAACCGAATTGATACAAAAAGGCAAAAGCGTCTGGAGTATCAATTTGTTGCCTGAAGATATTAAAAGCAAAGTCAATTTTGAAGATACTTTTACACAATACAAAAGATTAAAATTAGAAAGCAATCAAATAGTTAAAATTCTAATTTTTAACAAAATGGCTGGTTTAAATTGTTCTGAACAACTTGATTTTCAAGTAGAAGATTTAAAATCTTTTTGGAATTCAGAGCAAGAAGTTTATAAAAATGACTTTGCCTTATTTGAGAATTACTTTGATATACTATCAGATTTAAAATCAAATATTTTTCAATTGAAACTTGAGATTGATAAATCAGAAAATGATTTTAATAATCGTATCTTATTAAACTTAAACAAACAATTGGAAATCTATAATGACGAAATTATTCAAAATATTGATGACCTAAATGTCTATCAAAAAGTTCCTTCTGCAGAGCTAAAAGTTAAGTATAAAATACAAAAAGGCAGTGAAATATACTTTGAATAAGAAATCTTATTCGTCTCAAACTTGAACCAAGTTGAACCACGATCTTATTATTATAATTTTTAGTTTAGCACAAACTATTAATTATAAAAGATATGTCAGACATTAAAATTAGCGGAAAAATAAAATTAAAAACATTTCAGGCGGAATTTTGTAAAAAGTTCCCATACTTAGTTCCAACTTTAGTAAATAAAGAAGGAACCAGATTGAGTAATGATTATACTATAGCTAAGTGTAATACGTTAGTTAATGGCGAATATTCACCAATCAAAGTAGATGATTTGTCAATTAATGGAAATTTACAAGTGGGTACGTTAGAAAAACGTTTCTTGGAATGTTTTGGAATACCATGCCAGGTAATCTACAGAAAAAACGGGAAAAATCTGCAAACTGGGGCAAAATACGACGGAATGACGATTGCTGAGGCGAATAAGGTTTTAGAATCAGAAGATGCAGAAGAAGTGGTTTTATCTGAAATCACCTCTTATTTATAATTCAAGAAATAATTAATTTTAAGCATTTGCCCAAAGCAAATGCTTTTTTTATACAATATTATTATGGCATTAACTCAAAATGATAAAGATCAAATAACTCGCTATAAAATACAAATAGAAGGCTATCGAAAAGAGTTAGAAAATCTGAAGAAAACAAAGAAACAAAAATCAGAGTATTGGTCAAATTTGGTTAAAAACACAAAAGACGCGAACGCTAAAAGGAGTCACAGACAATCCAAACTGAGTTGGATGAATTCTATGGATAAAAGCATCGATTCAAAAAAACAACAAATTGATCGAATCAAGGAAAATATTATGAGAATAAAAAAATAACTTTTACCTATGAAATATAGCTCTTTTTTAAAACGGAATAAACAAGAAGTTCAAAAAGGAATCATATTGGTTGTTGGGAAGCACATGAACAGGACTGCTCTCGGAATTGTAGATGCCATCTTAACAGTGTATCCTAATTTATCTTTCGAAGAACTTAAGGAGATGTT
>CALPOS020000202.1 GCA_943325255.2 Sphingobacterium thalpophilum | reverse complement strand
TTTGTAACTTTGGCTGCCTGAAAGATAGGGTCAATTTATGTAGACACTAGCCTCAGAGCCTTAGCGCCTTACTAACCTCAGAACCTTAACAAAATGAGCCAAGAAATCAGAAACCTAGAACCAAAAGCATTGTGGAATAAATTTGCCGACTTAAATGCAGTTCCTCGTCCATCCAAAAAAGAAGATCGTGTTATTCAATTCATGAAAGATTTCGGGAATAGCCTCGGATTAGAAACTTTTGAAGATGAAATTAGAAATGTGATTATCCGTAAACCAGCAACGCCTGGTATGGAAAATCGTAAAACAGTCGTGCTGCAAGGCCATTTGGATATGGTGCATCAAAAAAACGGAGACACCAATTTTGATTTCGACAAACAAGGCATAGATATGTATGTCGTTGGCGACTGGGTTCGTGCTCGAGGGACAACTTTAGGAGCTGACAACGGATTAGGAGTGGCAATGGCGATGGCGATTTTGGAAAGTACGGACATTCCACATCCAGCCATTGATGCACTTTTTACCATCGATGAAGAAACAGGAATGACGGGCGCGTTAAACTTAAAAGGTGGTGTTTTACAAGGAGAAATCCTTTTAAATATGGATACAGAAGAAGATGATGAAATTGATATCGGTTGTGCCGGAGGAATTGATGTAACCGCCACGAGAAGCTATCATGAAGAAGAAACACCAGAAGGTTCCCTGGGATATACGATTACCGTCAAAGGGTTGAATGGCGGACATTCTGGAATGGATATTCATAAAGGTTTGGGCAATGCCAACAAAATCATGAACCGACTTTTGTTTGACGGATTTGAAAATTTCGGTTTGCAAATCGCTGAAATCAATGGCGGAAGTTTACGTAATGCGATTCCACGGGAAAGTGTTGCCAAAGTGATTGTTGCTGCGATGTATGACGAAGCTTACGTTTTTGACATGCAGGAAATCATCAGCGATATCAAAACGGAATTCAAAACGATGGAGCCGAATCTTACCATCGAAATTGTAAAGTCGGATTTGCCAACCAAAGTAATGGAATTAGGTGTTCAAGAAGGTTTGCTTCGTGCTATTTATGCAGCCCATAACGGCGTGTATCGAATGAGTTCGGATATGGAGGATTTGGTAGAAACGTCGAACAATATTGCAAGAGTAATTGTAAAAGAAGGGGAAATTACCATTCAAAATCTAACGCGTTCTTCAGTTGAAACTTCTAAAATGGATTTGGCCAATGCCTTGCGTTCGGCTTATGAATTGTTTGGATGTGAAGTCGATTTTTCAGGAAGTTATCCAGGTTGGACACCCAACGTCAAATCAGAAATCTTAGATGTCTTGGTTTCTATTTATGAAAAGCAAAATGGTGAAAAGCCAAAAGTGGTGGCCTGTCACGCGGGATTAGAATGTGGAATTCTCGGTACGAATTACCCAGGAATGGATATGATATCTTTTGGACCAACAATACACGGAGCGCATTCTCCAGACGAGAGAGCATCTATTAAATCCTCTCAGAAATTTTGGAATTTTGTGCTAGAGATTTTAGCTAATATTCCGATGAAGAATTAATTTGTCATAGCTTCCAGTAAGAACTAAATATTTGACCACAGATTCACTAATTTTAAAAAATAGAATTAGCGAATTAGCGGTCATTTTTTTAATGCACTAACGAAAGGCTAGGTTTTGAAGCGTCTCAGGTATTAATGTACCTTAACCATGAATCCGCGAGCAACAGTCTTAGAAAGATCAATTTTGCTTTTCGTGGTAAACTTCATGGTGTCTTTGCCGAAGTCGCGTTTGTCTATCTCAATCGGATTGTCATCTGAGGAATAACGAAGTACGGCTCGGAATTTTTCGTATTTGATTTTTCCTTTGTACATCACGGCATCGGGCATCACTTTCTTAAAAATCGAATCAACAAAGACCATCTTAAAAGTCTGTTGTTCGTATTTCTTTTCAAAGACAATGCGATAAGTCCCGTTTAGTTTTGGCGTTTCTTGTTGGAATAATCCAAACATAAAAACAGATACGAATGTTAGTACGAGTTTCATCATAGTAATGTTATTTTTTCTTCTTCATCGGAAAGCTGTCCGAACTTGATTTACCTTGTTGCGTTCCTGAAATCACCGCAACCAAACTGTCAGCAGTGATTTGATTATAGACAATTTTCTTAGGATAATCGTGATTTGGATTTTCGAAAACCAACTGTTTGGGTGTTTGTTTTGTCAGTAAAAACACAACTGGTTGGTCGTTGTTTTGTCCTTTTACGATCGGAATATACAATACTTGGTCATCTTTACTTTCTAAAGCGATGCTTTCGCTATGAAGGGTGTCTTTTTCTTTTATTAGATAACTTGTACCTCGAAAAACACTATCGTTGATCTTCTCCCAGTTTTCTTGCATATCGCCATACTCAGAGTTGTTTTCCCAGGTTCCCACGAGCCAATCCATGGTTTTGAGTTTGTTTTCTTTCGACTCTTTTTTACACGAAAAGGCTGCCGCTGCAATTAGAAAAAGGAATGTTATTTTTTTCATTGAAATAAGATTGTTTCATTGTAAGATAGTACAATATTAGTAAAAAAATGCCATAGCCCAGATGGAAGGGAAAATCCTTTTTGAACCCTTTCAGAGTTTTGAACTCAGAAAGGGTTTAAAAAGATTGGAATGACAGCTGGAAGTAGCTCCGAAAAAACGACCAACAATCAACGACCAACTATCAACTATTTTTTCTAAATTTGCACACTTAAAAAAAATTAGCATACCATGTTAGACAGATTACAATACGTAAAACAGCGCTTCGACGAAATTTCAGACTTGATTATTCAGCCTGATGTGATTGCCGATCAAAAGCGTTATGTGTTACTCAATCAAGAATACAAAGGACTGAAAGGTTTAATGGAAAAACGTGAGGAGTACGTTTTGCTTGTTGCTAATATTGAAGAAGCCAACGAAATTATCGCTGATGGTTCGGATGCTGAAATGGTAGAAATGGCCAAAATGCAACTCGATGAAGCCAAAGGCCGTTTGCCAGAATTAGAAGAAGAAATCAAATTTATGCTCATTCCGAAAGATGCGGAAGATGCCAAGAACGTCATGGTCGAAATCCGTGCAGGAACTGGTGGTGACGAAGCGTCTATTTTTGCAGGCGATTTGTTCCGCATGTATACGAAATACTGTGAAGGACGCGGCTGGAGAACTTCTGTCGTAGATATGAACGAAGGAACATCCGGTGGATTTAAAGAGATTATTTTTGAAGTAACCGGCGAGGATGTCTACGGAACTTTAAAATTTGAAGCTGGCGTTCACCGCGTACAACGTGTTCCTCAAACCGAAACGCAAGGACGTGTGCATACTTCTGCCGCGACAGTAATGGTGCTTCCAGAAGCGGAAGAATTTGATGTTCAAATTGATATGAATGACGTTCGCGTCGATTTTTTCTGTTCCTCAGGTCCAGGTGGTCAGTCGGTAAATACCACAAAATCTGCCGTTCGTTTAACGCATATTCCAACCGGTTTGGTGGCGCAATGTCAAGATCAAAAATCGCAACATAAGAATAAAGACAAGGCGTTAACGGTTTTACGTTCACGTTTGTACGAGCAAGAATTGGCGAAAAAAGAAGCGGAAGATGCGGTAAAACGTACGTCGCAAGTGAGTTCAGGTGACCGTTCAGCGAAGATTCGTACGTACAATTACGCACAAGGTCGCGTTACGGATCACAGAATCGGATTAGACGTTTTCGATATGGATGGAGTAATGAACGGGAAAATTCAAAAATTTGTAGATGAACTCCAATTGGTTAACAACATGGAGAAATTGAAGGAAAGCGAAGTTTTTTAAAGGAAAAAGATACAAGATGCAATAGTTAAGATGCCGTACGATATTCAGTGTGGCATTTTTTTTAGGAGCTGATTCCCGCTATCGTTCCAATCTTTTTTGTCTTGTCACCCCGAGCGCGAAGCTTGTCATCCTGAGCGCAGTCGAATGACGAGGGGCTTTTCGTAAGACAAAAAAGGATTTTCCCTTCTATCGGGGCTAGGGCAATCGGATGATAAGACAGTAAGACTATTAAATTGTAAGACTGTAGGAT
>CALPOS020000201.1 GCA_943325255.2 Sphingobacterium thalpophilum | reverse complement strand
TTTTGTCGTTTCTGCCGCCAGACGATGGACAAAAGAAGGCTATTTCGAAGGAACTGATTATGCAGCAAACTCCGTTTTTGCCAGTGTTGAAAAGAAATTTAACGACAAACACAGTTTGAATTTCACTTCTATCTATGCACAAAATAGTAGAGGTAAAAACTCTCCAAACACACAAGAAGTTACTGATATCGCTGGAGTAAAATATAATTCATATTGGGGATGGCAAGATGGTAAGAAAAGAAATTCTAGAGATAAAAATGTAGAAGAACCTATAAACATGCTAAGCCATTATTGGAAGATCAGCGACAAAACCACTTTGAATACCAATTTAATGCACCAACAAGGTTCAATAGGAAATAGCCGATTGGATTTACAAAACGCAAATAACCCAGATCCTACCTACTACAAATATCTTCCAAGTTACTTCTTGAACTTTCACAATAATGGACAGTGGTTACCTAACCAAGTGGGCGCTGATAACGCATTAGTGAATTTTCAAAACAATCAACAGATCAATTGGATTGACATATACAAAGCCAATCAGAATACCGCACTAGGAAATAGCGCCATTGTTTTATATGAAGACAGAACTGATGATAAATTGTGGTCTTTGAACTCAATTTTGAGTAGTTCAGTAGCTGACAATATCAGTATGAACGCCGGGGTAAACTTCAGAAAACTAAAATCCCATAATTTTCAAAATCTTATAGACTTGTTGGGTGGTCAATATTTTAATGATTTCGATCCTTTTAATTCACAAATATCTGTAGATGCTACTCAATCTGATTTGAATAATCCAAATCGTATCGTTGGCGAAGGAGATACTTACGGATACAACTACGACTTATATGCAACAACCTTTGATGCTTTTTCGCAATTTAAATTTAGATACAAAAAAGTAGATTTTTATTTAGGTCAAACATTTTCAAAATCTATTTATCAGCGAGATGGTTTATACAAAAACGGACTTTATGCCTCTAATTCATTTGGTAAAAGCGAAAAGCAAAATTTTGAAAATTTTGGATTTAAAGGCGGTTTAACCTATAAAATTTCTGGAAGACATTTCCTTGATTTTAATGGTGCTTTTATGACCAAAGCACCTAATTTAAGGAATACTTTCTCAAATGCTCGTTTAAATAATAATATTACACCCGATCTAGAAAGTGAACAAATTTCAAGTCTTGATGCTAGTTATATTATCAAAACTCCAAAACTAAAAGCTCGTTTAACTACCTATTTCGCGCAAATCGAAAATTCAACAAAAATATCTTTCTTTTACGGAGAGGGAATTTCAGATGCAGATGGCGACCCAACTACCGATAATGAGGATGCATTTATTAGCGAAATCATTACGGGTATTAACAAAAGAAACGTTGGTGCTGAATTAGGTCTAGAATATCAAATTACATCAACAATCAAACTTTCTGCGGCCGCTTCTTACGGACAATACATTTTTAGTAACAATCCTAATCTAAAAATTAATGACGACGCGTTAGCTACAGCAACAAATTCGCAACCAATCATTGATTTCGGCAAAACTTACTTAAAAAACTATCGCGTTGCTGGTAGTCCACAGCAAGCTTATTCTGTTGGTTTGGAATATCGAGATCCAAAATTTTGGTGGATTGGCGCTAATGCCAACTATCTAGCCGATACATTTTTGGACGTTTCTAGTATCTTGAGGACCAATAACTTTACAATCGATCCTACAACTGAAATTTCATACGCCGGCGTTACAGAACAATCTGTTCGAAAAGTGCTTAGACAAGAAAAATTTGATCCTTATACCTTAATTAATATTACCGGTGGAAAATCATGGAGAATTAAAAATGACACTTTTGGAATTTTTGCTACCATGAATAACGTTTTTGATATTGAATATAAAACGGGAGGGTTTGAACAATCTCGTAAAGCAACATATCCTTTCTTACAAGAAGATTTGGTTAGCGGAAACGATTTGCGTTCTTTTGGACCTAAATATTTCTACGGTTTTGGACGAACTTTCTTTGTAAATCTTTACCTTAACTTCTAAAATAATTGGCTATGAAAAACATAAATTTTAAAACAACATTTTATTCGGCTTTGGCGTTTGTACTATTTACAAGTTGCACTAAAGAAGCTGATTTTGCTATTCCAAAAGTCATTCCTGTTTACTTCTCAGAAGATTTTAAAGCGATTGATTACAATCAAGACTTTGACTACGTAAATTGGACCAATTTCGCAGAAGCTGGGTCTAAAGTGTGGATAGAAAGAGAATATAACGATGACGGTTACGCTCAATTTAGCTCTTATCAAAGTGGAGACGATTCTAACATTGGTTGGTTAATTACACCTTCAATAGACTTGAACGACGCGGTTAACCCTACGTTTTCATTTACTTCTGCTTCTAACTTCGTGGATAGTGCTGACAACAAATTGGAAGTTTTTGTTTCTACCAATTACGATGGTACAAATGTCTTAGCAGCAACTTGGACTAAAATAGATGCGGTTGTTGCAGATAGCACTACTAATGGATACGTTTATCTTCCTTCAGGAGATATAGATATGTCAAGTTATATAGGCGCAAAAATTAATATCGCTTTTAAAGTAACTGGTAACGGCACTGATAAGGCAGGCTTGTTTCAAGTTGACAAAATTAAAGTCTATACATTAAATTAATAATACCATGAAAAAAATAAATCTAAAAATCAGTGCTTTAAGTCTTTTTATAGCTGTAATTGCCTCTGGCTGTGTTAATAGTGATGTATATGATGCTCCTGATTTAAGTAGCGAATGTACAAGCCTGACTCCTACAAAAGAAGTAAGCGCCATTACTGCGATGACAACAACAGAATTCGCAAAGTATACCGATCCAGATATCATCGAAGCTTATGTTACCTCAAGTGATGAGGGTGGAAATATTTATAAATCAATCTCTATGGTTTCGACAGACGGGGCTATTGGTTTTAGTATGCCAATTGATGATTATAATCTATATACAAAATTTGAACCTGGAAGAAAGGTTTATGTTAATATGAAGGATCGTTACTTCGTTAAAGAGTTTAATTCAACTGTAATTGGATCTTTATATGATAACAACACGCCAGCAGATTTAACTGATGATTCTGTTGGAAGAATCTCAATAATTGATTATAAATCAGTAATAAAAGCTTCTTGTACAAAAGTTAATGAAGATGATATCACAAATAGAATCTCTATTCAATCTGCTAAAAACGATTCATACTTGAATAAATTGATTGAATTTGATAATGTTCAATTTACTGATGAATCTTTGGGTAAAAAATTCTTCGATACGACTTTAAATAATTTGGGAAGTGCAACCAATCATCAAATAATAGATGCTAATGGGTCAACGGTTATTTTGAGAGTTAGCCAATATGCTGGTTTTTCACTTCAATCCGTTCCTAGCGGTAGCGGAAAAATTGTCGGAGTTATGACCAAATATAATAGTGACTATCAATTCATGGTTAGAACAATTAATGACATACAACTAACCGAAAACAGAGTTGTACCTTTCTTCGAAGAATCTTTCTCTTCTAATTTCCCAAATTGGGAAAAAAGATCTATAATTGGAACCCAAGTTTGGGCCTTAGACACACAATACGGAAACCCGGGTTCTTGTGCAAAAATGTCTGGATTTGCAAACAGCTCAAGCAACGCTAACGAAGATTGGTTAATTTCTCCTGTTCTAAATATGTCTTCATTAGCATCAGCTACCCTTAGCTTCGATACCGCAACCAAATTCAATGGTAACCCACTAAGTATTTTGATTTCGAGAAACTATAATGGCCTTGGAAATCCATCATCTGCAACTTGGACAACTCTTTCAGGAACATTGTCCCCAAGCACTGGAAGTTACATTTGGACTGGTTCAGGCCCTATTGATCTTTCTTCATTTACTGGCTCTGGAAATTCTGCTGTTTATCTTGCTTTCAAATATACTTCAACAACCTCAGCCTCTGCAACTTGGGAAGTTGATAATGTTAAGATAACTGCAAACTAATTTAAAAATAACATTAAAAAGGAGGCTAGTAGCCTCCTTTTTTGACACTATCCCGCAAAGTGTGTAAGTTAAAAAATAATAGGGTTTGACTTTTTAATTAAAGTTGAAC
>CALPOS020000200.1 GCA_943325255.2 Sphingobacterium thalpophilum | reverse complement strand
TTATTTATCAAACAAAGGAAGTCAAAATGCTATTAATCTGGACAATTATAACGCAGTAATAAAGGCGTATCACATTGACGAAAGCAAAATCAAGTCACTTTGACTAAACTTAAATGTAAAAAAGACCGTCTTTTTTAGGCGGTTTTTTTATGCCTCATTTTTTGATTCGCTCTTTAAAGAAACCAAAATCCCAATCAAAAGTGCTAACGCGATAAATCCTAACGAAGCCCACTCCGGAACTTCAACATAATCATGAAAGAGCATTTTGAGTCCAACGAAACTCAAAATAGCAATCAAACTGTACTCTAAATGACTGAATTTTTCCAGCATATTGGCCAAGAAAAAGTACATCGACCGCAATCCTAAAATGGCGAAGATGTTAGAGCTGAATACAATAAATGGATCCGAAGTTATTGCCAAAATAGCAGGAACGC
The DNA here is from genome assembly GCA_943325255.2 of Sphingobacterium thalpophilum. Lineage (GTDB taxonomy): Bacteria > Bacteroidota > Bacteroidia > Flavobacteriales > Flavobacteriaceae > Flavobacterium. The sequence goes on along the minus strand of CALPOS020000200.1, from coordinate 3,696 downwards.
TATCTACAGCAAATAATACGTCCATCACTTCAATAACAATTAAGGAAACAAAAAGTGGCGTTACATAAGTTTTAGCATCTTTCTTAATAAAAAAATGTTCTTTTTCAGTGTGACTGGTAATGGGAATAATTCTGCCTAATGCTTTGTATACAAAAGATTCCTTGGGTTCAAAATCTTCTTCGTCTTTCGTAAACAACATCTTCATTGCGGTATATAATAAGAAAGCACCAAACAAATAGGTTGTCCAAGTAAACTTATTGATAAGCAAAACGCCAAAGAATATCATCAAACCTCTAAATACAATGGCTCCAATAATGCCCCAGAAAAGGATCCGATGTTGGTATTTCTGCGCAATTTTGAAAGAACTAAAAATAATAGCAATAACAAAAATGTTGTCGATACTCAGTGATAATTCAATTAAATATCCCGTAATATATTTAAGAGTAGCGGTTAACGGTTTGTAATTATTAGGATTCGAAATGTACGCATTTGAATACAGCCAAAAGATTATGCCAGAAAAACAAAATGAAAGTGTAACCCATAATGCTGTCCATTTGCTCGCTTCTCTGGCATTAATAATATGTGGGGTTTTATTAAAAACTCCCAAATCTAAAGCCAGAAAAATAAAAATAATAATCAAAAAAGCGATCCAAACAAGCATAATAATTACGAATTGGTGTGTGACGCAAATATAGATGATCGCCGAGAAAATACAATAAGTACTAAACAGGATTGTATTTTGTCTATGATTTTACTCATTTTAACTAATTTGTAGATTTTACCCTAAAAAAAATAGGGTTAATTTATTTAAAGCATTATATTTTTATATATTTGCATCAAATTAATAGGGTATAACTCAATAAATTAAATTTTTATGGCAACATTACGCTTTCAAGCTTTAAAAGAAGCATCCAACAGAATTCCAGTTAAATTTGAAGAAACCGACAAAAAATCAAAATTGTTCGGATCTAATGTGTTTAATGAAAAAGCGATGAAGCAATATTTGACTTCAGATGCTTTTAAAGGTGTTCGCGATGCGGTGCAGCATGGAACTAAAATCGACAGAAAATTAGCAGACTATATTGCCATGGGTATGAAAGAATGGGCTTTGGCAAAAGGCGTAACGCATTATACCCACTGGTTTCAACCTTTAACTGGAGCAACCGCAGAAAAACACGACGCTTTTTTCGAAACCTCTTACGACGGTAGTGATCCAGTAGAAAAATTCGGTGGTGGCCAATTGGTACAACAAGAACCAGATGCTTCTAGTTTTCCAAATGGTGGAATTAGAAACACGTTCGAAGCAAGAGGTTACACGGCTTGGGATCCGACTTCTCCCGCATTTATTTTTGGAACGACTTTGTGTATTCCAACGGTGTTTATATCATATACGGGTGAAGCTTTAGATAACAAAATTCCTTTATTGCGTGCTTTGTCGGCAATGGATGATGCGGCAACAGATGTTTGTAAATATTTTGATAAAAATGTAAAAAAGGTTACCGCTACTTTAGGTTGGGAACAAGAATATTTCCTAGTCGATAAATCTTTAGCGAATTCTCGTCCAGACTTAATGATGACGGGTAGAACCTTATTAGGTCACACTTCTGCGAAAGGACAACAATTAGACGATCACTATTTTGGTTCCATTCCGACTCGTGCATTAACGTACATGAGAGATTTGGAGCAAGAATGTATGTTGTTGGGAATTCCAGTAAAAACGCGTCATAATGAAGTAGCGCCGAATCAATTTGAATTGGCACCAATATTCGAAGAAACCAATCTAGCGGTTGATCACAACTGCTTGTTGATGGATGTCATGCAAAAAGTTGCAGAACGCCATGATTTCACGGTATTATTTCACGAAAAACCTTTCAAAGGTGTTAATGGTTCTGGAAAACACAATAACTGGTCTTTAGCGACAGACACTGGAGTGAACTTATTGAGTCCAAGTAAAACGCCGATGAGTAACTTACAATTCTTGACTTTCTTTATAAATACAATAAAGGCAGTTAATGATTATGAAGCGTTGTTAAGAGGATCAATCGCAACAGCAAGTAACGATCACCGTTTGGGTGCTAATGAAGCACCGCCAGCAATTATTTCGGTTTTTATCGGTGAACAATTAACAAAAGTGTTGGCTGAATTGGAAGGCGTTACTACAGGTAAATTATCACCTGAAGAAAAAACAGATTTGAAATTGAACGTCGTAGGTAAAATTCCAGATGTTTTATTAGATAACACAGATAGAAACAGAACATCTCCTTTCGCTTTTACCGGAAATAAATTTGAATTTAGAGCCGTTGGTTCATCAGCAAACTGTTCGAATGCGATGACTACTTTGAACACGATTGTTGCCAAACAATTGAAAGACTTTAAAGTTGCTGTTGACGCTTTGATTGATTCGAAAGGATTGAAAAAAGACGAAGCGATTTTTAATGTGCTAAGAGAATACATCAAAGTTTCTAAAAATATCCTTTTTGAAGGTGACGGTTACAGCGAGGCATGGGAAAAAGAAGCGGCAAAAAGAGGATTGAGTAATTTCAAAACAACGCCACAAGCATTGAAAGCAAGAGCATCAAAACAAGCGTTGGCCTTATTTTCTGAAATGGGTATCATGAATCACGTTGAAGTAGAAGCCCGTTACGAAATCGAATTGGAAGAATACACCAAAAAGATTCAAATTGAAGGAAGAGTTTTAGGAGATATTGCGAAGAATCATGTGATTCCAACGGCAATTCGTTATCAAAACACGTTGATCGAAAATGTTCGTGGATTGAAAGAAATCTTCGGAAAAGACTTCGAAAAAATTGCGAAAGAGCAAATCGTTTTAATCAAAGAAATTTCGGCTCATATCGAAGGAATCAACACCAAAGTAGAAGAAATGACCGAAGCACGAAGAAAAGCGAATGCTTTAACTGACGCTCATAAAATGGCAGATTCGTACTGCGAAAAAGTTAAACCTTATTTCGAAATTATCCGCGAACACTGCGATAAATTAGAGTTATTAGTAGATGACGAAATCTGGACATTGACCAAATACAGAGAATTGTTGTTTACCAAATAATTCCTGACACGTATTGAAGAAAGCCTGTTTCATTGTGAAGTAGGCTTTTTTGTTTTAGGTTAGGAGCTGTTCCCGCTATCCGTTACAATCTTTTTTGTTTTGTCATCCCGAGCGCGAAGCTTGTCATCCTGAGCGCAGTCGAAGGACGAGGGGTTTTTCGTAAAACAAAAAAGGATTTTCACTACTATCGGGGCTAGGGCAACTCCTTACAAAGAACTCCAACCTACAACCTATAACTTTTTTACGTAACTTCCGTTCTCCAAATAAACACTTCATGAAACTTGGCTTTCTTACTTTTTTTTGTATTCTTTCGACTGCTTTCGTTGCGGCTCAGGAACAATTTTCGGTGTATTTCGATAGCAACAAATTCGAGTTGACCACAAAAGAAACCAAGAGTCTCAATCAATGGATTGCGGCAAATCCAGACATAAAAATCCTTGGTATTCATGGTTTTACGGATGAAGATGGATCGAGCGGTTTTAACGATACATTAGCGAAAAACAGAATTAATTTCATTTATAATTTAATAAAGGACAAAATCAAAATCCGAGAAGATTTCAAAACCAGAAGTTTCGGTGAGTTGCATCAGTTGTCTAAAATAAAAGCGGAGAACCGAAAAGTGACTTTGTTTT
>CALPOS020000199.1 GCA_943325255.2 Sphingobacterium thalpophilum | reverse complement strand
AGCTTCAATGATATCGTTTTGTTCGATGTCATTGTAGTTTTTAATTTGTATACCGCAATCATATCCTTTAGAAACTTCTTTTACATCGTCTTTAAAACGTTTCAGAGCAATCAATTCACCTGTAAAAACAACAACTCCTTCACGAATAATACGGATCTTAGAATTTCGATTTATCTTACCATCGGTTACCATACAACCTGCAATTGAACCAACTTTAGAGATTTTGAAAATCTCTCTAATCTCAGTTGTACCTGTAATTTCTTCTTTCATTTCAGGAGACAACATACCTTCCATTGCATCTTTCAAGTCATCAATCGCATCATAGATAATCGAATAATTTCTGATATCGATTTCTTCTTTATCTGCTAATTGTCTAGCATTACCAGCTGGACGTACATTAAATCCTATAATAATTGCATCCGAGGCTGACGCTAACATAACGTCAGTTTCAGTAATCGCTCCAACACCTTTGTGAATAATATTGATTTGAATTTCTTCAGTTGATAATTTAGAGAAGGAATCAGATAATGCTTCTACCGAACCATCTACGTCTCCTTTTAATATGATATTCAACTCTTTAAATTGACCCAAAGCAATACGTCGCCCAATCTCTGCCAATGTAATATGTCTTTGTGTTCGAACCGATTGTTCTCGCATCAATTGCGTACGTTTTGCTGCAATCGCTTTTGCTTCTCTTTCGTCTTCAAAAACATTAAACTTATCGCCCGCAGTCGCCGCTCCATCTAAACCTAATACAGAAACAGGAGTCGAAGGTCCAGCCTCTTTCACAATATGACCTCGCTCATCGTGCATGGCTTTTATTTTTCCATGATGTTTCCCAGCCAACATATAATCCCCAACTTTTAAAGTTCCGTTTTGAACTAAAATAGTCGAAACATATCCTTTTCCTTTATCTAAGAACGCTTCCACCACAGTTCCTGAAGCTAACTTATTCGGATTTGATTTCAAATCCAATATCTCCGCTTCTAATAACACTTTTTCCAATAACTCTTTGACGCCAATTCCAGATTTCGCAGAAATATCATGAGATTGAATTTTTCCTCCCCAATCCTCTACTAGTAAATTCATTCCCGCCAAGCGCTCCTTGATTTTCTCAGGATTAGCGTTCGGTTTATCGATTTTATTTATTGCAAAAATAATTGGAACGCCTGCCGCTTGAGCGTGACTAATTGCTTCTTTTGTTTGAGGCATAATATCATCGTCAGCAGCAATTACAATAATTGCGATATCTGTTACTTGCGCTCCACGTGCACGCATTGCAGTAAAAGCTTCGTGTCCGGGTGTATCTAAAAACGCAATCTTTTGACCATTATCCAACGTTACTCCGTAAGCTCCGATGTGTTGTGTAATTCCTCCTGACTCCCCAGCAATCACATTTTCTTTACGAATATAATCTAGAAGTGAGGTTTTACCGTGGTCAACGTGACCCATAACCGTTACAATTGGCGCTCGAGTTAAGAGATCTTCTTCGCGATCTTCCTCGACTTGAAGGGCGTCTTCTAATTCGGTAGTAATAAACTCAACTTCATAGCCGAATTCGTCAGCAACAATACTTAATGTCTCAGCATCAAGACGCTGATTCATCGTTACCATTATTCCAAGTGACATACAAGTTCCTATTACTTTGGTAATCGGCACATCCATCATGGTGGCTATTTCACCTACCGTTACGAATTCAGTAACTTTGATGGTTTTGCTTCCTTCCTCAATCGCTCTTTGCTCATCATCTGATTTTTGACGGTGCGTTTCACGTTTGTCACGTCTATACTTAGCTGCTTTAGATTTTCCGCCTTTCCCTTGAAGTTTCTCTAGCGTTTCTCTAATTTGATTCTTAACTTCTTCCTCGGTTGGTTCGACTTTAGCAATTATTGCTGGTCGATTCCCTTTTACGAATCCTGGTTTGGCACTTCTATTTGCGGCATTCCCGCCAGTATTTGGAGATATTCTATTTGGATTTGAACCTACAGTTCCGTCACCAGGCGATCTAGTCTCTCCCGGTTTCGGCGGAATTCGCTTTCTTTTATTTTTATTGCTGTTTGCACTAGCTGCTGCTCCTGGTTTATTAGGAGTTATCTTTGGTTCTTCTTTTTTCTTTTTAGGCTTCTCGAACTGAGACAAATCGATAGTCTGCCCGGTTAAAGTTGCGCCTGATAATTTTTGATACTGCGTAGTAATGGATTCGTCGATTGGCGACTCAGTTTCATTCTCACTTTCATTAACAATTGGTTTCGTTGCAGTTTTTTCTTTTGTTTCCTTAGTTTCAACTGTTTTGTCAACTCCTAATTTTGGAGACACAACTTCTTTGTTTTTCGGTGCTGGTTTTGCAGGAGTCAAGTCGATAGTGCCAACCTGCTTTGGACCAGAAACAACAGCTTTAGCTTTGATTACCTCTAGTCGGTGACGTTCTTCATCCAACTTGCGCTTGTCTTCTACCTCTTTTTCTCTTTCTAAACGCAACGCCTCTTTTTCTTTTCTTTTTTCTTCGCCAACTTCTTTAGAAGCTTCTTTATTGCCTTTATCGCCTGCAAATTGGTCTTGAAGAATACCATATTCCTTATCAGAAATTTTAGCATTTGGATTTGCATCAATAACAATTCCCTTATCCTTTAGATAATCTACTGCCCTTTCTAACGAAATATTGAATTCCCTTAAAACCTTATTAATTCTTATTACTCTTTCTTCAGACATAAAACCTTTTTATTTGTGCTTTTAAATTGTGTTGTGCGTTGTTTATGTGTTGAATTCCTCCTTTAGAATACGCATTACATCTAATATTGTTTCTTCTTCAAGATCGGTTCTGCGCACCAAATCATCCACATCTTGTTTCAGGATACTTCTCGCTGTATCTAAACCAATTTTTGCAAATTCATCGATAATCCACCCATCGATTTCGTCTGAAAATTCGGTTAATTCAACGTCGTCTTCTTCTTCAGCAACATTCCCTTCGCGAATAACGTCTAATTCATAACCTGTTAAAAGTCCTGCTAATTTAATATTGTGACCACCACGACCAATTGCCTTTGAAACCTCTTCTAATTTTAAGAATACTTCTGCTCTTTTTGTTTCCTCATTAATTTTAATTGACGAAACTTTCGCTGGACTTAAAGCTCTAGTAATGTACAACTGGATATTAGTTGTGTAATTGATCACGTCTATATTTTCATTGCCTAATTCCCTAACGATTCCATGGATTCTAGATCCTTTCATTCCAACACAAGCGCCCACTGGATCGATTCTATCATCATAAGAATCAACTGCAACTTTTGCCTTTTCCCCAGGAATACGAACCACTTTCTTAACCATAATCAAACCATCGAAAACTTCTGGAATTTCTTGTTCAAATAATTTTTCCAAAAACTTCTCAGAAGTTCTCGACATAATAATTTGAGGTTTGTTCCCTTTTAGCTCTACATTTTCTATGATTCCACGAACATTATCGCCCTTTCTGAAAAAATCTGATGGTATTTGCTTTTCTTTTGGAAGTACAATTTCGTTCCCTTCATCGTCAATCAAAATTACCACTCTTGGTCGAACATGGTGTACTTCAGCTGTATAAATTTCACCTATTAAATCTTTAAATTGTTTATATAGGTTGGTATTGTCATGCTCATGAATCTTTGAAATTAAATTCTGACGCAAAGCGAGAATAGCTCTTCTCCCCAAATCAATTAATTTTACTTCTTCTGAAACTTCTTCGCCAATTTCAAAATCTGGTTCGATTTTTCTAGCTTCGGTCAAAGTTATTTCTTCATTTTCGAGATCCAAATCGTCATCGGCGACGATAACTCGTCTTCTCCAAATTTCCATATCTCCTTTATCTGGATTGATAATGATGTCGAAATTATCATCTGATCCAAATTTTTTCTTCAATGCATTTCTAAACACATCTTCTAAAATCGCCATAAGCGTTACACGATCAATGAGTTTGTCATCTTTAAACTCTGAAAATGAATCGATTAATGCTAAATTTTCCATGCCAACTTTTTAATTAAAATGTTACTGTAACAATTGCTTCTTTAATGTCAGAATAAGGAACTTCCTGTCTTTTTTGAACGGTTTCTTTTCCTTTTCCTATTTTTTTCGGTTCTCTAGCTTCCCACGCTAAAGTTATAAAATTCT
>CALPOS020000198.1 GCA_943325255.2 Sphingobacterium thalpophilum | reverse complement strand
ATTCTTTGATCGGTCAATAAAGGTACAGTTTCAACGTCTGTAAAATAATCGATTAGAATATTCCGCAACTTATAATCTAAGTCATACTTCTGAATTCCTTTTTTGAAAAAATTCATATTGTCACCGCCATTTGCCAAATAATCGTTGGTCCCAACAAAATAGGATGAGTTCTTGTCAAATGATTTCCCTTGAATCAAAATATCTTTTGCTTCATTGTTTTTACCAATAGTAAAAGTCATTCCATACAAAGGATGGGGTTTCTTCTCGGCTATAAAGTAATTCAAAAGATCTTCAATTTGCTCTCCTTTAAGCTCAATGACAACCAAACTGTTTTCAAAAGGCATGATCTCAAATGCCGCTCGCGCCGTCACGTTACCTTTAGGGATAATCGTTCGAATGCCACCATGATTCAATAAGATAATATCAATTGATTTGTTTTCTCTTTTTTTGAAAATTGGATTTCCTTTCTCGTATACAACGGTCGAAAAGAGATTTCCCATGGGTGTTTGCCACACACCATTCTTGTCGATGGTTTCTGGAGCAATGGCTAAAACAGTGCTTAAGTCTTTGTCGATGTGTTCTTTGTATGGTTGAATAAACTTCGAGATTTCAGATGATTCTCTATTTTCGCTTGCGATCGGTATCAACTTGCCTTCAATTTTCGTCACCTGCAGATTTGTTGTGCTGCATGCGCTAACAAATAGATATGTTAAGAATAAAACAAAATGGACAAGTACAGCGTTATAGTTTTTTAGTTTTGCCATCCGAAATGAAACTTATTTAAGTAAATTTGTAATTCAAGTAAATGTAGTATGTTTTTAAATTATTTAAAGAATTTTTTTACTCAAAAAATAGTCAAGAAGAGTATTGCCAACGTAAATCACATTCCTTTAAATAAGAAAATACAAACAGTAGGAATTATTTTCGACGAAAGTTACTTCTACGAAAAAGATGCTTTGGTTCAAGAACTTATTCAAAAAGGAATTCAAGAAAGCGATGTTAAAGTTTTGGTTTTCAAAGACAAGATAAAGAAAAATGAAACTTTTGATTATCCAACATTTTGCCACAAGGATTTGAGTTGGACGGCAACATTTGACAAGTCGGAAGTCAAAGATTTTATCGCTCAAAAATTCGATTTACTAATCAATTATTATGATGTGGAAAAATCGGCTTTGTTGCTGGTGTCAAATCAATCTAAAGCTAGTTTTAAGGTTGGATTTTCTTCTGTTGATAATAAACTAAACCATTTTATGATTAGTACCAACGCTGAGAATTATAAAGTTTTTGTAGAAGAACTTTTCAAATACTTAAAAATATTAAATAAAATTTAAATCTATATGCAATCACTAATCGGAACTGGAGTTGCGCTAGTAACACCTTTCAAAAAAGATTTGACCGTCGACGTTGAAGCGTTAAAAAGAATTGTAAAGTATCAAATTGACAATCAAATAGAATATCTTGTAGTTCTAGGAACAACTGCGGAGAATGTCACTTTAAGTGCCGAAGAAAAGGAACTAGTCATCCAAACGGTTATCGAGGTTAATGCAAATAGAATTCCAATGGTTATTGGTGTTGGCGGTAGCAATACAGAACAAGTGGTCAATGAGTTAAAGACTAGAGATTTATCCGCCTTTGTTGCAGTTCTTTCGGTATCGCCATATTACAACAAACCCACGCAAGAAGGGATATATCAGCATTTCAAAGCGATCTCGGAGGCATCGCCCAAACCGATTATTCTTTATAACGTACCGGCTCGAACGGGAAGTAATATGTTGCCTTCAACAGTGATTCGCTTAGCCAACGATTTTAAGAATATTGTCGCAATCAAAGAGGCGGCTGGCGATATGGTTCAAGCCATGCAATTGATTCAAAATAAACCTAAAGACTTTCTAGTGATTTCTGGCGATGATATGATTGCGTTACCAATAGTTTTGGCTGGTGGAAGTGGCGTTATTTCTGTAATTGGAGAGGGAATACCCAAGCAGTTTTCCGAGATGATTCGATTGGGTTTGAAAGGCAAGGTACGAGAAGCTTACGATATTCATTATCGCATGGCCGATGGTATCAATTTGATTTTTGAACAAGGCAATCCTGCGGGAATTAAGGAGATTTTTAGTTATTTAGGATTATCGGAAAATACCGTTCGACTTCCATTAGTAAATGTCGATACTGATTTGGCTGCAAGAATAGAAAAATTCATGAAAGAATTGTAACAGATTCTGAATTTGTTGCCTTCCTTTTAATAATGCAAGAAATATTTTGTAGTGTCTAATTAATAACTAAATTTGCGGTTCGTTTTGACAGGCATATAAAAGCTGTAAATCAATAAGATTATCCCAAAAATAATGATTAAATTTTTGTACTTTTTGACTTTTGTAGTCCTTGTTAGTTCATGCAGTCCCTATCAGAAAGCTTTAAAATCGGATGATGTTTCTGTTAAGTATGAACAAGCGGAAAAAAAATACGAAGCAAAAAAATATAATAAAGCCATTCGCCTTTTTGAGCAAATGGCGCCTGCTTTTCGGGGAAAGCCACAATCTGAGAAAATGTTTTATATGTATGCTCAGTCTTACTACAAAACAGAGCAGTATTATTTAGGCGCTTATCAATTTGAGAGTTTTGTTTCTAGTTATCCCAAAAGTGAAAAAATAGAAGAAGCGGCGTATTTGGTTGGGAAATGTTACTCCAAGTTGTCTCCGCCTTATAGTTTAGATCAAACAGAAACGGTTAAAGCCATTGATAAATTACAAACGTTTATTGACACTTATTCGAATTCTAGTTATTTGCCTGAGGCCAATTTAATACTCAAGGATTTGACCGGTAAGATTGAAAAAAAATATTTCGAGATAGCAAAACAATACAATACAATTTCCGATCACAAAGCTGCTTTGGTTGCTTTAGAAAATTTTATTGACGCTTACCCGGGAACGCCTTATAAAGAAGCTGCATTGTTCTACAGATTAGACTCTGCCTATAAACTGGCAATCAATAGCGTTCCTGCAAAAATGGAAGAAAGATTGAAAAATGCCAAAACAGCATATTCAAACTTAATGAAGTTTAAGGAAGGTTCAAAATACCAAGAGAAAGCAACAGAAATGCTTGCAAGAATAGATAAAGATTTACAACAATTTTCTAAATAAATTAAATCATGGATTTAAAAAAGACGAATGCACCAGTAAACACAATAACCTACAACAAAAGCGTTATTGAAGAACCAACTGGCAATGTGTATGAAGCAATTACGATCATGGCAAAAAGAGCCAATCAGATCAATTCGGAAATTAAAAAGGAATTGACCGAAAAACTAGAAGAGTTTGCAACTTATAATGATAGTTTAGAAGAAGTTTTTGAAAATAAAGAGCAAATTGAAGTTTCTAAATTCTATGAAAAATTACCAAAACCACATGCATTAGCAGTGCAAGAATGGTTAGATGGTAAGATCTACCACAGAGCAGATAACGCAAAATAATTATTTGATGTCAGTCTTAAGGGGTAGAAAAATAGTACTAGGTATTTCTGGTGGGATTGCCGCTTACAAAACTGCACATCTAGTAAGACTTTTTATAAAAGCTGGAGCTCAGGTTCAAGTAATCATGACTCCAGCATCAAGGGATTTTATAACACCCTTAACTTTATCAACGCTTTCCAAGAATCCAGTACATTTTAGTTTTTACAACGAAGAAGACGATAGTTCACAATGGAATAATCACGTTGAATTAGCACTTTGGGCCGATTTCATGCTCATTGCACCAGCCACTGCCAACACCTTATCTAAAATGGTGAACGGCAATTGCGACAACCTTCTAATTGCAACCTACTTATCGGCAAAATGTCCCGTGTACTTTGCACCAGCAATGGACTTGGATATGTACAAGCATCCATCAACTGTAGCTAGTTTTAAGGCATTACATCAATTTGGAAATATCATTATTCCCGCTGAATCTGGAGAACTAGCCAGTGGTTTGTCTGGTGAAGGACGTATGGCGGAGCCAGAAAACATCATTGCTTTTTTAGAAGCAGATATTGAAAGTAAACTGCCTTTAAAAGGGAAAAAGTTTCTAATTACTGCTGGACCAACTTATGAAGCTATTGATCCCGTGAGATTTATTGGTAATCATTCCTCTGGGAAAATGGGCTTTGATATT
>CALPOS020000197.1 GCA_943325255.2 Sphingobacterium thalpophilum | reverse complement strand
TAAGAATTTGTCGTGGCAGCGGTTTACGGATGCTGTAATCGAGAAAATTGCAATCGAAAGAGAGCACATCGTTTTCCTATTGTGGGGTGGTTTCGCTCAGAAAAAAGGAGCCAAAATAGACCAAAACAAGCATTTGGTTTTGACCAGTGGACATCCGTCACCTTTAAGCGCCAACCAGGGAAAATGGTTCGGAAACAAGCATTTTAGTACAACGAATGTTTACTTACAATCTTATCATAAGAAACCAATAGTTTGGTTTACGGTTTAACTGTAAATTTGTAGTAGCCATTACCATCCAAAATTGACGTTGGAGAGTCTATATTTAAAGATAAATTATTGCCAACACTTTCTGATCGAAACTCAATTAAGTTTGTATCAAAGCTATTATATCCGAAACTCATTCGATAATTTCCAGGACTTAGCGCTTGAATACTTGCATTATATCTATAATAATTTGTTGCTGGATTAAATACAAAACGTCCAACGACAAACGAACCAACTTCGGATTCGCCCACAACTGTTGTTACATTTTCGGATGTAAACTCAATAAAATCCCAAGTTCCGTCTGTGTTTTCTTTTTCTAGCTCATAAGAGAAAATCAATTTTGTGGCACCACCTGTGGTTTTATAAATATCAAGTAGATTTGACATATTTTCGGCGGGCAAGAATCTTGGTATCGAATCATTTATTGAGATGGTTTGACCTTCCTGAACAAATGATTCATCATCAATTAAATCACGAACAGTAACAAACACATCATTATAAAATTCGCTGTCTTTATTTGAGCAATCTGCTGCCATTAAAACCGTAGCCAAAGCAACAAAGAAAAAGTATTGTATCGTTTTCATAAACTATTTTTAAAATCTGTAACTCACTCCTAAACCAACTCTCGAGACAATATCAAGACTTTTCGTCTTATTGAATAGATTAGAACCAAAACCTACTAAAAACTCGATACCAAATTGATTTTTAATATAATATTTGTATCCGACCGCGGCTCCCATTGCCACGTCTGTAAAGTTGCTTTTTTCAACGGCATAATAATTATTATCTGAAGCATCCGTTAAGAGGACAATTTCTCTAAAATCACCACCATTAATATTAGCAAAAATCTCGGCAAAATAAAAACTGCGCTGCCCTTGCGACAGATTATATCTCACAAAAGGAATGACTTCATACTTCGTAAAATTATTGATATTACCCGCGTCAAAATCGTCTCGCAGTTTCTTGTTGTTAGAATAAATACAACTAATACCAATCGAGTATTTCTTGTCTAAAAAACGCTCGTACGTGATGTTTAGTCTGGTAAGCGCAGTAGCTAAAACATCAACGCGAATTTCGTTTTTCTTGTTGTAAAGCGTCGACTTTGGAATGGAATCTTGTGCTTGCATAAACTGAAAGCTAAGCAAAAATAACAGCAGTAATTTCTTCATTGTATCAAATTGAATTAACTTGGCTAATATATAAAAACCAAATGAATATATAGGTCGACTATCGTACTAGTTGAACGTCAATGCTCCTAAAATTTCTTCAGACATAAATGGTCCTCCAGGATAGGTGGCAGTATAATCAAGATTGAGCCATATTTGGTTACGTTCATCAATGTGATAGTGAATGGTTTTTCCCTTACTTTCCTCCACGAAAAGCACTTTCTTGATCAAGAAATTAATAATCTCCAAATCGGCTTTCTTGCCAATTAAGATTTCGGGATAAATATGGCCGCCAGTATGAATCAATCTCGGTGTTCCTCCAATCGATTTTACACATGCCGCCATCAAGATCGAATGGTCGTCACAGTCGCCAGAAAGATAGCGCAATGATTCCGTAGCTTTGGCGATATAATCTTTTCCTTTCGGGTCATTTACATAATTCCACCTCGAATTTATTTCCTTAAATACCGCAAAACACTGAATAATTGTTCTGTAATTAGTGTAGCCACGAATGTCCTTAAAATCTTTATTGGTAGCCATCAATGAAAAATCTCGAACTTTCGAATTTTCATATTCTATCGCATCAATAATTTTTGACTTGTTTGGAAAAGGAAGCAATTTTGAAATGATGATATCTTGCGGATTAGGATTATCATTCATCGCATAGACCATATACTGATAATCCTCGATGATACTTCTGAAACCATATTTTCCGGAAAAAGTGCCATAAACCAGCGCAATACAATACAAACCAATACACACGATAATGATGGTGCGCATCAACCTCAAGACCAATTGAATGATTCCTAAAATTACTAGGAAAAGAAAAATACGATCCAATTGAAAATACCAATTCGGATCGATAATGTTCTGATGAATAATAATAAATATGGGAATCGCAATCAGGATATTCAAAGCAAAAATAATAACATTGTCCCAAGGTTTTCTAACCTGAAGTTTTTGTTTTATTTTCTGAATAGAATATAACGTATTTCTGATCATGGCTGCTTAAAAAGTAAAACTAAACCGTTCTAACCATTTCAGCAAAAGTACCTTTTTTATTGATAAGAGAGAGATCAAGAAGTTGATTTTGTACCTTGTTTAACACTTCCTCTTGGAGCTGATTTTGAGACCAGTGTGTTAGCGAAAGCCATTCTTGAATATCCGATATTTTTAATTTATATCGCGACGCTAATATCCCATCAATGTTGGGAAGATTCTTGAATGCTCGGGTTTTCTTATTGATAATCTTAAGAATTTCCTGAATCTCCGAGGCATGCTGCTCCAGCACTTCCTCTCGCACCGCAATTACAAAACAAGGCCAAGGTGTCGGACAATCGCCTAATCTTCTGAAAATTCCTTGATCAACCAGTGGTTTGGTCATAAAATGCTCCCACATAAAGTAGTCTGACGTTCCAGCCGTTAATGATTCGACTGCGCCATCAATTGTGTTCACAATTTCGAATTGCAAATCAGCAGTTTTCCAACCGTTTTGCTCCGCATTGACGTATGCCATGAGTTGTGAACCGGAACCAATTCTCGAAATGGCCACTTTCGCGTATTGAAGATCTGCACTCGTTTTGAATCTTGAATTGGCCGCCACATGAATGCCCCAAAGTAATGGCGATTCGACATATACTTGAACAATCTTTGATGGATTTCCACCTACGATATCTTTGACCATTCCTTCGGTCAAAATCACAGCAATATCCGTTTCGCCGGAGCGCAACATTTGACAAAGTTTACCAGTTCCTTCCGGCACATCCGTCCATTCTAGATCGATATGAGCGGCAGCGAATTCACCATTCTCTTCACAAAGATGCCAAGGCAAATTAAAATGTTCTGGAACGCCGGCGATTTTGAGAGTTGTCATTGTTCGGTTGTGAGTTGTCAGTTATCGGTTTGTATTTTGGATTTCATACCAATTGCATAGGATTCCATCATTCAGGTATTGTCCATTTTGTTGCATGCCTATTTTTTGCAAAATTCTATTTGAACCTTTATTTTCACTATGGGCCACAGCATAGACTGTAGCAACTTTCATTTCATTAAAAGCGTACTCGAGCCACGCTTTTGCTGCTTCAAAACCATATCCTTTTCCCCAATAATCTTCTGCGAATCGATACCCAATATCGTAAAAATTGACATGATTATTTTCAGGCTCGACGATGAATTTTAGTCCAGCCCAACCAATAATTTCACCGGTTTCAATAATTTCAACCACAAATCGACCGATTCCGTTGTCTTGATATTGCTTTTGAATGGCTGCAATATATTGATCGCATTGCTCGATTGTGGTTAAGGGTTTATTTCCTAAATATTGGTGTACACTTGGATTTGAATCCATCCTAAACATAGCCTCGTTATCTGATGCTACAAATGGTCTTAGCAAGAGCCTTTCTGTTTTAAGTGTAAAATGCATCATTTTGAATTTTATCAATATTTGTTTGGAAGTAAAAGTCCTAGCCCCGATAGCAGCCGGCATCCTTTTTTGGGATTGGTCCGAAGCAAAGCGGAGGATACATCCTAAAAAAGATAAAGGCGAATAGCGGGAATAAGCTCCTAAGACTTTGCCAATTTATCTAAAGTATACGCAATCAAAGCATCGACGGCTTTGTATGGATCTTCGCTGAAAGTTCCCGAAGCACGGTTGGCGATAATGGCGTTGAGCGACAGACATTGGTGCCCGAGCAACGTACCCAAACCATAAATTGCTG
>CALPOS020000196.1 GCA_943325255.2 Sphingobacterium thalpophilum | reverse complement strand
GGTCATAACACACTGGTCAAAAAAGCAAAATCATATGTGAGTTGCGCCATTGGTAAAATGACTAAAGAATGAATACCGAATTCAACACGCTGATAAAATCTGAAAAACCAGTCTTGATTGATTTCTTTGCCACTTGGTGCGGACCATGTCAAGCGCTTGCGCCAGTTTTGAAGCAAGTAAAAGATCAACTGGGAGATCAAATCAAGATCGTAAAGATTGATGTGGACAAAAACCAGAACATTGCTTCACAATGGCAAGTACGCGGTGTTCCCACAATGATTTTATATCAAAACGGCAAACAACTTTGGAGGCAATCTGGCGTACTCTCAAAAGAACAAATACTCAATGTGATCTTAGAGAAAACAAAATAATGTTAAACTAAATTTTGACATTAAAAAAAAGTATACATTTGACTTGTTATAAATTTAATAATTAATAAAATGAAAAAATTAATATCGGTTTTTACCTTGGTTGCTTTAGTATTTTCAATTACGATGACGGCACAAGAAGAGCCAAAACAAGAGAAAAAAGCGAAGACTGAAAAATCATGCTCTACTGCTGAAAAAAAATCATGTGGAACAGCAAAAAAAGCTGGATGTTGTGCTTCCAAGAAAGCAACTGAAGACAAGAAAGCTTAATTTTTAAAGTCATAAATGAAGGGTGTTTAAGAAATTAGACACTCTTTTTTTATGTAATTTTGTGAAACAAAAAATCGACATTCATGAAAATCGAACAAATTTATACCGGATGCATCGCCCAAGCTGCATATTATATTGAGAATAATGGTGAAGCAGCGATCATTGATCCACTTCGAGAAGTGCAACCTTATTTGGATCGCGCTGCCAAAGACCACGCGAAAATTAAGTACATTTTTGAAACACATTTTCATGCTGATTTTGTTTCGGGTCATCTCGACTTGGCAAAGAAATCCGGAGGGAAAATTGTCTATGGCCCAACTGCCAAGCCTGAATTTGAAGCCATCATTGCAACGGACAATCAAGAATTTAAGGTTGGAAATTATATTGTAAAAGCCATTCACACTCCCGGACATACTATAGAAAGCACATGCTATTTATTAACGGATGAAACTGGAAAGCCACACGGAATCATAACTGGAGACACTTTGTTTATTGGTGATGTCGGTCGACCGGATTTAGCGCAAGCTTTGGTTGACGATTTAACGCAGGAAAAATTAGCGTCTTACTTATTTGATTCTTTGCGCAACAAAATCATGCCGTTGTCGGACGATTTAATTGTCTATCCAAGTCATGGTGCCGGAAGTGCTTGTGGGAAAAACATGAGTAAAGAAACGACAGACACTTTGGGCAATCAAAAGAAAACAAATTACGCGTTGCGGGCCGATATGACTCGAGAAGAATTTACCAAAGAATTATTAGACGGTTTGGGATTGCCACCCGCTTATTTTCCGCAGAACGTGATGTTAAACATTCAAGGTTATGAAAGTTTGGATTCGGTGATAGAAAAATCAAATAAAGGATTGACTCCAGTAGAATTTGAATTGCTTGCCAACCAATCAGGTGCAGTTTTATTAGACGTTCGTCATGAAGATGATTTTGTAAAAAAACACATCCCAAATTCTATATTTATTGGAATTCATGGAAATTTTGCCCCTTGGGTTGGTGCCTTATTAGCCGATGTAAAACAACCGATCCTATTGGTAGTGCCAGAGGGACGAGTGGAAGAAACAATCACACGATTGTCACGAGTTGGTTTTGATAATGTGTTAGGATTTTTAGAAGGAGGCATTGTGGCTTGGGAGCAAGCGGACTTTGAAACCGATTCCGTTGATTCGATAAAACCAGAGCAATTTGCCAGTGAACTTTCCAAGACAAGTATCGTAGTAGATGCCAGAAAACCGAGTGAATATGACGCAGAACATCTTGAAAATGCAGTTAATATTCCGTTGGATTCGATTAATTCTAATTTCAGTGCAGTTCCACAAAACGAGACTTTTTATTTGCATTGTGCTGGTGGTTATCGTTCCGTGATTATGTCGTCAATCCTTAAATCGAGAGGATATCATAACTTAATTAATGTTGAAAAAGGAATGAATGGCATTCGAGGTGCAGGAGTTCCACTGACGCAATTTGTTTGTCCATCCACTCAAAAATAAAAAGCTTGAAACAATAACAAAAAATTAAGTCCTAAAAATAGTCAGGACTTATTTTTTTGGATACTTTTGCAGACTTAATTTCAAAATATAAAAGCAGAATGAAAAAATTTCTTTTAGTGGTAACAGCGCTTACTGTATTGATTTCATGTAACAAAGCTGGAGAGAACGAATATATTGTTACAGGAACAATTAAAGGAATTGCTGATGGAAAATCAGTGATTTTGGAAGTTCAAGATGAAACTGGGCAATTAAAACCAATTGATACGGTAAAACTGGAGAAAGGAAAATTTACTTTCACAGGAAGTGCGAAAGAGCCGGATATGCATTTGATTAATATTGAAACGGTTCAAGGGAAAATCCCGTTTATTTTAGAAAATGGTGATATTGAAATGACAATCAACAAAGACAGTATCAACATTACGAAGGTAACTGGAACATACAACAATGAGGAATTGAACAGCTACAAAGAAAAAGGTGCTGCGATTCAAAAGAAAATGATGAAGTTCCAAAAAGACAATATGGCAATTATGCAAGCGGCGCAACAAAAGCAAGATACGGTGGCGATGAATAAACTACGTAAGGAATACAGCAAATTTCAAGATGAATTTACGACACAATCTGAAACTTATGTAAGTTCACATCCAAAGGCTTTTATTTCTGCATTAATTATTGAAGGCATGTTCAATCAAATGTCGCCTGATATTGCAAAAATTACTAAATTTTACAACGGATTGGATAAATCTGTAAAAGATACTAAACACGGTAAAAAAATCAAGAAAAATCTAGATGAGTTGTCAAAGCCAGTCGCTACAACAGCACCAATTGAAATTGGCACAGTTGCTCCCGAATTTTCTGCACCAAACCCGGAAGGAAAAATGGTTTCTCTGAAAGAAAGCAAAGGAAAAGTGACGATCATCGATTTTTGGGCGTCTTGGTGCAAGCCATGTCGTCAAGAAAACCCAAATATGGTAGCACTTTACAAAGAGTTTCACCCCAAAGGTCTAAATATTGTGAGCGTTTCTTTAGATGAAAAGGCGGACGAATGGAAAAAAGCAATTGCAAGTGATAAATTGACTTGGACGCACCTATCAAACTTAAAAGATTTCGAAGATCCAATTGCGCTTCAATATTCTGTTAAATTAATTCCTTCCATTTTTATTATTGACGCTTCTGGTAAAGTGGTGGCAAAAGATTTAAGAGGTGCTGAATTGAAAGCGAAAATTGCACAATTATTAGGGTAATAATTTATTTCTCTACATAAAATAGAAAATCTCCTTTTTGCAGGAGATTTTTTTATGCCTTTCTATTCCAATCAGATAAAAATAAGTTCAAATATTAGTAAAAATTAAATTTGCTCACACCAAAACAGTTTTTATATTTGCAACACTTTGGGGAGATACTCAAGCGGCCAACGAGGGCAGACTGTAAATCTGCTGTGTGAACTTCGCAGGTTCGAATCCTGCTCTCCCCACAAAAAACTATAATCCAAAAACAACAAGCTCGCTTGATTGTTTTTGGATTTTGTTTTTTGTGCAAGGTTTCCCCACTGAGGATCATTTGAAAAATAATCCTGATTGTCTTTGATGAATTTCTATCATGAATCATGGAAACCTTGAAGAATTACATCACAAATCACTTGAGCGTTTTTTTGTTTTAAGAAAGTGTGGAGGGTTCCCACCCTATTGATCATTTGAAAAATAATCCTAATACCGCCGGCAATGTCTCCCGACTCATTTTTGAGTCAAACTTTTCACCGACCTCACAACACACCAACAAAAAAAACCGCTTCGTTTCCGAAGCGGTTTCTTTTATAAAGACAGTGAATTAATTATCTTTTAACAACTCTTACCGTTTTCACGTTATCACCTTGAGTTACAATAATGTTGTAAACTCCAGAAGGATATTGTGAACCGATTTCTAAGTTAGTGATAGCAGCAACAGATGCCTGACGTGCTTCAACCTCACGGCCTAACATGTCATACACTCTTACCCCAACTTGATCCTCGCTTGATGTGTTTACATT
>CALPOS020000195.1 GCA_943325255.2 Sphingobacterium thalpophilum | reverse complement strand
TTAGACTGGTTTCAGGCACAATTCCCTTAATGGCGGAAAAGATGACCTTGCCTTCCAAGCTGACCTTTAGTTTGGACAATTCTGAGCTTAAAAACGCAGATGGGATGGCGAAAATTATATAGTCGGCGTAGGTGATTGCTTCATTAATATTGCTAGTAAGTCTTAATTGCGAAGTTTTAAATTCTACCGAGCTTAAATAATTTGGATTGTGATGGTGTGCTTTTAAATGTTCGATAGCTTCTTCATTACGCATGTACCACGCAATTTCCGGAAGATTTACACAAAGCATCTTAGCAATGGCGGTTGCCCAACTACCACCACCGATTACGGCAAATTTTGGATATTCTGTCATTGGATTGTATGGTTTAGCCCCGATTACCTCACTTGACTTTCACTTTCGGAGGTGTTCAGTGAACACTTCGTGTTTGCAGTGGAAATCCTTTTCTTGCAATCAAAAGCACCTCAATGGTGATTGAAATGCCAAAGCAAGAAAAGATTGAAACGGATAGCGGGAAATAGCTCCTAATTCTGCAACAAGAAACTATTCATTTTCAAAAGTAACCAAAAAAAAGTGAATTAGAAACGTATTAGAATAAATGGAATTGTATGCAAAATCTAAATTTTAACGTATTCTTTTGAAATTCAATACAATACTTTTGAATGTGTTGCGTTATTCAAGGGTTAATTGGTTAGAATACTATATTATCAGGTTAGTTTCGTTTTGTTTTATGTTAGAAAAAAGGCGTTCAAAATAATTTATTTTGAACGCCTTTTGAATTTTAGTCCTTTGAAACTAATAACTCATTTCTACAATTTCTTTTACCTTTTCTAAAGTTACATTTTGCTTTTCACCTAAGGAATGCCAACCTCTTTCGTCAAAACGGTTGACAATAAAATCTGCGGTATTTGCGTAGTCAGAAGTATATTCGGATAGTTTGGTTTTCATTCCCATCTGATGAAGAAAATCAACTGTTTTTTCGATAGCTTGCATCGCTTTTTCGTCGACGGTTTTTCCATCTACATGCCAAACTCTTTCGCCGTATTGTGCTAATTTCTCTTTTTTGGTTTCGAAGAGCGCACGATATAAATTGGGGCCAATGATGGCTAAAGTTCTTGCGTGATCAATGTTGTAGAGCGCTGTGAGTTCATGGCCAATCATATGTGTTGCCCAATCTACAGGAACACCTTTGTTTAACAAACCATTGAGCGCCATGGTACAACACCACATAAAGTTAGACGCTAATTTATAGTCGGTTGGATTTTCGACCACTTCCGGTCCAATTTCTACTAAAGTTTGCAAAACACCTTCTGCAATTCGGTCTTGAAGTAGCGCATCGTGAGGAAAAGTGAGATATTGCTCCAATACATGTGTATAGGCGTCTACAACACCATTTTGCAATTGTCTTTTCGGCAGAGAAGCGATTACCGTTGGATCGCAAATCGAGAATTGTGGGAACAATGCGCTGCCGCCCAAAACCAGTTTCTCTTGCGTTGCGGCGATGGTCACTACTGCTCCGGAGTTCATTTCGCTTCCGGTAGCGGGCAAGGTCAAAATCGTTCCGAATGGAATTACAGTACTAGAATCTTTAAACAATAGTCTCTTTTTTAGGATATCTATCGGATCTTCGGTGAAGTTTACTGCCGCAGAGATAAATTTTACGCCATCAATGACGCTTCCGCCGCCAACAGCTAAAATGAAATTTAGTTTTTGTTCCCGAACAATATCAACGGCTTTCATCAAAGTTTCGAAATGTGGATTGGGTTCAATGCCACCAAATTCGACAACTTCAAAGCCTTTGAGTTGTGCTGTTACTTGATCGTAGATGCCATTTTTAAAAATACTTCCACCGCCATAAGTGAGTAAGATTTTAGCATCTTGAGGCAGTAGAGAAGCTAATTTTTCGATTTGATTTTTGCCAAAAAAAAGGTTTGTCGGGTTGTAAAGTTCGAAGTTAAGCATGGATTTCGCGTTTTAAGTTGTGGATTGTAAATTTACGCAAAGTAATACGGGAATATCGTAAATTGATGTTAAGTTAAAGGCAACAGCAACTTTCGGAGATCTATTTTTTATATAAATTATTATAGTCGATATATTCCCACACTTTATAGGGAATCAGCGGTTGAATGTTTTTTTTGTTTTTGATACTTTCACGAATAAAAGTGGAAGAAATCTCGACAATTGGCGCATCAACATGATGAATTCTTGGATGGTTTTTGAGATCTAGTGTTGCTGTCTCAGAAGAAATTCTAGGATAGACGTAAATATCATGATTTTGAAGAATGACTTCATAATTTTTCCATTTGTGAATCGACTTGAGATTGTCTTCCCCCATGATTAATGAAAACTCATGTTGTGGGAATTTTTCTTGCAAATGCGCTAACGTATGGACGGTGTAATTGGGTTGAGGTAATTTAAATTCAATGTCGGAAGGTTTTATTTTCGGGAAATCTTCCGTGGCTAGCGCAACCAAATTAAGGCGTTTGTAATCGTCGAGTAAATGCTCTTTCTTTTTCAGCGGATTGTGCGGCGTTACCACCATCCAAATTTGGTTCAAATCAGAATATTCCGCCATATGATTGGCGATAATCAGATGCCCAATGTGAATAGGATTAAAAGTTCCGAAATAGAGTCCAATTTTCATTGCTGCGATTTCTAATTCAATTCGTTTTCGCTATGGATGAAGTTTTTCACCAATTGATATGCTTCTTCTTTAGCAACATCTAAGTCATAGTTTTTGATAATCTTATCAAATTGTGGTGCAGTTGCCAATTCAACCGAAGCTTTGGCAATCCGCATATTGATCTTATCCTCGCTTTCTGTTGAGCGTTTTTTGAGCCGAATTTTCAACTCATCAATACTTGGCGGTTTCACAAAAACGGCCAAAGTTTCTTCGGGGAATTTTGACTTAATGCGCAATCCACCAGCGACATCAATATCAAAGATCACATTTTTGCCCAACGCCCAAATGCGTTCGATTTCACTTTTTAATGTGCCGTAAAAGTTATCGCGATAAACTTCCTCCCATTCCAGAAAATCATGTGCTTTGATATGGTTTTTGAATTCTGTTAACGAGATAAAATAATAGTCTTTTCCGTGAATTTCTTCCCTACGAGGTTCGCGAGAAGTTGCAGAAATGGAAAACTCTAAATTCAGTTCTGGAATTCCTAGTAAATGCCTAACAATGGTAGTTTTTCCCGAGCCTGATGGCGCTGAAAACACAATTAATTTTCCTTTTCCCATCGATTATTTCTAGTTAAAGCACATTGAGCACTTGTTCCTTAATTTTTTCCAATTCATCTTTCATCATCACCACCAATTTTTGCATTTGAGCGTGATTCGCTTTCGAGCCCATCGTGTTGATTTCTCGACCCATTTCTTGGGTAATAAACCCCAATTTTCTACCGTTGGCTTCCGTTCCATTGATGGTTTCCAAAAAGTAGTCGAGGTGTGTAGTAAGACGCACTTTTTCTTCTGTAATGTCTAATTTTTCGAGGTAAAATATGAGCTCTTGTTCGAAGCGGTTTTCGTCTACATTGACTTTCATCTCGTCGATAGCGGTTTGCAAACGATCTTTTATAGCCTGCATTCTTTCGGGATCTAGTGCCAGCGCCTCAGTCATATACTGGCGAATATTGCCAATACGCAACTGAAATTCGTTTTCTAGCGACTTTCCTTCATCAACTCTAAATTGGGCAATATTGTTTAATGCTTCTTGGATGACTTTCTGAATTTCAATCCAATCATTCTCATCTATTTCGTCACGTTCTGTTTTGAGTGCATCTGGCATTCTGACCGCCATTTTCATCAATTCGGTTTCGTCAGCATCTTCAATTACCGCTCTCATTTGTTGAATATAAGCCTTAACAATTGGAACATTTATTTTTGTAGAGGTTTGTTCGCCGGTCATTTCGATATAAACAGAAAAATCTACTTTACCTCGTTCTAGTCGCGCTGCAATTTCGTTTCGCAATGCCAACTCTAATTCGCGATACACAGAGGGCATTCGTACGTTTAGATCGAGCCCTTTGCTATTCAGCGATTTTACTTCGACGGTAATTTTTTTTGAAGGTAATTGTAAAGAGGCTTTGCCAAAACCCGTCATTGATTGTATCATATAAATTGTACTAAAAAGAGCTCAAAGATAAGTAAAATGCTGATTGTTTATGAGTCGATGTCAGACGGATTTTTGTGAGTTACTAGATAAACGCCGATGAAAATCAAAATGG
>CALPOS020000194.1 GCA_943325255.2 Sphingobacterium thalpophilum | reverse complement strand
TGGAAGAAATTGAGTTTTCCTACTTGATTGTGAATTGATGAAATATCACACACATATAAATTTGCATTTTTGATCGCAAAATTCATCAGTTCATAATTGAGTTTTCTCAATTGATACAAAAATGAAGACGCAATCACATTGGCATAATTGCCAAAAACGGCATCATCAATTTCTGTGTAATTGTAATAGATAAGTTTTGCGTTAAGCACTGATGTTATATTAGCATACAGGTTTTCGATCAATTCCAATTCTTTGTCAGCAAAGGCGCTTTGTCCCTGATCTTTTTTATTATACTTTCCTAGTAACTTGTGCGCAGATTGAAAAACAATTACGATTTCAGGTTTGTATTCGTACAATTCAGAACTAGGATCGAAAACTTGACGCTCAATTTGATTGAAATCGGCTTCCCAAATCTGTAGGTCGAACCCTTTGTCATAGCCCAAACCTCTTATCGCTTGAGCCAGAAATGGTGTCGCAGTCTCACCAAGAATAGCAACTTTAATTGGTTTTAAAACGGAAAAATCGTTTTTGAGATTTTTTTTAAGCTGTGAAAAAGACTTCATAAGGTAAAATTATAAATTTTACAGTCATTCAATTTATTAACAAATAATTTTTAGCCAACAAACCTCGACAATTCATCAGTAGAAATAAACTGAACATCTGGCCATTTTTTTAAAATAGATTTTAAAAGAAAATCAAGATCTTTGAGTCCTTTGTCTCTATTTTTTTCGTCAATGAAACCGATAAAATTAATTCTATGGGCACAAATAACGGCAGGCTTGTTCCAATGAAAGGCACTTGAAATTTGAGCCAAACAACTGTTCACCCAATCTCTGTTGGGATTCATCGAAGGTTCAAACATACAATTCCTGATATTGTAACTGATTCCAAATGAATTGGTTTCACCAAAAGCATGTCGTAAAGAAGTGTACTGATCAAAAGTGCCGGTGGGTTTTAATTGAGAACGTAAGCCTTGAATCCACTCCACACCGTGTTCTTTCAAAACAACCTCTACCATAGGGTCCCAGTTATAGCATGGCGCGATAAATGATTTTGAAACTTCCCCAAATGTTTCTTCAAAAATGCGAAGCCCATCAGCAATTACTAATTTCTGCTCGGGAATATCTTCTGTCAAATCCCAGTCATACGCCTCCATAAAGCTATAATCACCTATTCCGGAATACGTGGCATTTCTATCAAAACAAAAGTGGGCTGCTTCATTATTTTGTTGCAAAACTTTGAGCCATCTCTTGTAATTGAGGTGCTCTCTACCGTGAAACTGTGGCTGAAAAAGTCCATTTGATTTTCCCTCCAACCACAAATTTAAATTATTGCCATGCTTTGGATATTTCTTAAAAGTTTCTGTAAATTTTTCATAGTGAAATTCGGAAAAATCCGAGGCTCTAATTCGATCGAAATCTGGATTTGCCATTATTGCATTGGCTGTAATTTTTGCTGGCGAACCCGCCTGATCCCTATGCTTTGCTAAAACGGAAAACAATAATTCCAAATCATCTTGCGACTCAAGCGCATCTACTTTATAAATACTATTACCTATATCTAGCCCCTTCTCTTGAAAGGCTTTTAATACCTCTTTGGATGGCATTCTAATCGCTCCCCAATCATCAGACTCAATCACCACCAATTTCTTAGTAACCGATTTGCCTTGGCGATTGATCATAGTTCCCGACATATAGGACTTTAAACTTTGAACTATTTGACTGCTGTTAATCATTTGATTTTTATTTAGAATACCGTACCTTCTATCTTATTAGGTTGATTAACGGAATTGGCAAATCAACCATCGCCGACAGTATAGGATTGCTAAAAATCGTCATAAATGAAACTGTATCAAAAGAAATTCGAATATTCACCACGATAAAAAAATAGAGCAAGGGCATAAAAAATTGCAGATATTTCTTATATAAAAAATCATCAAAACGAACGTAGTAATAAACTAGTAATGCCACACCAAACAGTTGCGCAAGTAAGACAAATCTCCCACCGGAGGGCAGCAGAGAGGTTATGTTGCCTATGCTTAATATCAAAAGCGAAAAGCCAAAAAGATTGGAAAATGATTTGTCATCTTTAAATTTACTGAATTTAGAGAAGTAAATCAACGTAAAAAGCCCAACAAGTACCCACATTAAAGCACTTGAATAATACTTAACATACCAGTTAATACTTTCATTCATATCACTAACAATATCTACATATTCGTCACTAGTGTAACTATTTACGCGCGGAAGCAAGAAATCAGGAGCGACACTTTCTAATTTAGCTTTAATTGTAGGAACGTTCATCGAAGAAATGAAAAAACTGCCCAAAAAAAGGTAATAAAGAAACCGCCATGGAATCTTACTTAAAATAAAAACAAGGAAAACACCAATTGGCAAGATATAAGAGAAGTGCACAAATACTGATAAAATAGCGATAAAAATTCCTTTCCTCCTGCCAAGAACCAAGTATTGAAACACACCATAAAAAAAAATATGGGCTGCTGTCCACATTCTGACACCGTTCAAATTCCAAAATCCCAAGACACAAATAAAAGCGATAATGACAACCCACAATTCCCATTCAATTTTTTTTCCCTTACTCAAATCTAGGATCATCCAAATATTTCTCGAATAAAAATAACCATATACAATTCCGAATACTGCAAATAAAATATTCCCGTTATTTGTAAAACGAGAAAGTATAAAAGTGATCAATGGCTGGTAAATATCAGCCTTATCGCTTTCTTCAGAATACAAACTAGAAGTAAAAACATCCCAAGTCATCGGCATGTTATAAAGATTAATAAGGCTGATTACGTAGCGACTTGAATCCATTATTTCAGGTCGGTACATGGTATATCCATAAAAAATAACAAACAACCAAACACTGTTCTTGGCCCAATCTTCCTTATAGTGTTTAAAGGCTTGAATGAATCCCAGGAAGGGTGAAACCAAAAAGAAAATAAAATTATTCTTCAAAGGATGTATTATTTTTCGTTTCAAACTAAATTTATTCTTTTGACAGGGACAAAAATTTAGTGGCGACGTTTTCTATTTTATATTGCTCGATATTATTAAATACAAATGCGTTTGTATAGTTACCGGCAATAAAATCTCTCACAGTGTCATAATCAAATTCATTAGTAACGGAGGATAATATGGGTCTGCCAGTTAGGTAATAATCGATTAATTTGCTCGGTGCCTGATGTACTGCATCGTAGGCAATATTAACTAAAAAATCCATACTACTTAGTTCTTCTAGTAATTCAATTCTCGGAATATAATGCCGTACTTCTAATTTTTCCTGGAGAATAGGAAGAAATGGTAGTACTAAGTCTTGCGTTTCTGTATAGACAATAAACTTAAATGGTTGATCAATAGTTGTAAGAAATTCTAATAAGGGCTGAGGGTTTCTAGTTGTTTTTATAAAAGTTCCTGCGAAACCAAAAGTTGGCACCTCATTTTTTGTAAAATCCTTACGAACTACTTCGTCAAACTTAAATCCTTGTGATATTTCAACCACCTTATTTCTAAATTCCGGATAATAGTTTTCTTTCATCATGATTTTTGGAACCGCAATGTAATCTGCCTTCCTGCAAAACCACTTTTCTAAATATTTGAAATAAAAAACTTTCCTAAAACTATCATGAATAGCACCCATAAAAGGATCTCCGCAGTCTGCTACCCATTTTTTTGCCAAAGGTCGCGATTTTGATCGCGCCCAAGCAGTTCCCCAGTGAATAGAATGCGGAACGGCAACGGATATCAGCAAATCATAAAATCCTGCTTCTTTCTTGAGGGCATTCTTTACCATAAACATCAATTCGATATCTGGGTAAGAAATCAATTGTAGTAAAGATCTATTCAAAACTCTTTTGAATAAGACTGCCAAATTGGAACCTTCCGCTACATTAATAATGGGTAATTTTCTTGCACCGAGGTCTTTTATTTTAATCCCGAATTCCTTTTCCATCGGCAAGTGAAATTCGTCTTTCTTTAGCGTATACAGCGTAACTTGATGTCCTTGTCGCGACAGTTCCTTAACAAGCTCTGTAGTTCTAAATGACCGTGGACTATTCTCAGGATAAAAGGCACTGCTTACGACTAGTATTTTTTTTGAATCCATTACTTATTTTTAATTAAAGTATCTACAATTTCAATCCCTGTCGTTCCATTTCCGTATAATGGTGCGTCAAAAATCGATGGAGCTACACTTGTAGCTTTATCA
>CALPOS020000193.1 GCA_943325255.2 Sphingobacterium thalpophilum | reverse complement strand
GGTCGTGGAATTACAATTCCGGAGAGCAATTTATAAATGGATTTTTGTTCTAATTCTTGCGGGTCGTATTGCATTTTTTAAAATAGTTTATACAAAATAAGTAAAATTATCGATTAAAATGATAGACTCGTCGAAATAATTCTCAAAACTCCTCAACTCAGCAAATAATTACTATTTTTCGACTGAAATTCATTTATCTATGACAAATAAAAGCACCAAAGGCATTTGGAAAGTGATCTCAGCTTCTTCAATGGGAACGATGATCGAATGGTACGATTTTTACATTTTTGGAAGTTTGGCCGTCGTTATTTCTACTAAATTTTTTCCGTCAGATAATCCCACCGCGGCGTTCTTATCAACTTTAGCAACCTTTGCCGCTGGCTTTGTAGTTCGTCCTTTTGGCGCACTTTTCTTTGGAAGACTCGGCGACTTGATTGGAAGAAAATACACTTTTATGGTGACCCTACTGTTGATGGGCGGCGCCACTTTTCTAATCGGATGTATTCCAAGTTACGAAACCATTGGATTTCTAGCATCTTTACTTGTTTTGATTCTTCGACTGCTACAAGGATTAGCACTTGGCGGAGAATATGGTGGCGCAGCAACTTATGTAGCTGAACACGCGCCTATTGGTGAAAGAGGATATTGGACCTCGTGGATTCAAACAACGGCGACGGTTGGTTTGTTTATTTCTTTGATGGTCATTCTTGCAACGAGGAACCTATTGACTCCAGAACAATTTGATGAGTGGGGCTGGCGCGTTCCTTTTTGGGTTTCGATTATTATGGTATTTGTATCGTACATGATTCGGACCAATATGGAGGAATCTCCTGTGTTTGCCAAAGCGAAATCAGAAGGAAAAACAAGTACCAATCCAATTAAAGAGAGTTTTGGAAACAAATACAATTTGAAGTTTGTGCTGTTAGCTCTTTTTGGAGCCACAATGGGACAAGGAGTTGTGTGGTATACGGGACAGTTTTATGCCATGAACTTTATGAAAACGTTGATGAATATTGATTCTTCGCAAGTTGATACTTTACTTGGAATCGCGCTCATTTTAGGAACACCATTCTTTATTTTCTTTGGTTGGTTGAGTGACAAATGGGGACGGAAGTATATTATGATGGGAGGAATGCTTTTGGCGATTTTACTATATCGACCTATTTATAAGAGCATGTACTCGACCACTAATGTTGAAAATAAAACTGAACTTGCTGATAAGTCAACGCTTACGGCTGAATTGAAGGAAAACAAGAACCATGTTTTGGATTCAGTTTATACCATCAATAAATCCTATACAGATGGCACGTCAATGCTGCAAATTAAGACGGTTAGTTTAGAAAATGGCAAAGCATTGATAGTTGATGGAAAACCAAAAGTAGAAACCAAAACCGTTGTTAAGATCAATACAACCGATCAATGGATGCTGATTTTCTTGATTTTCATCCAAGTGATTTTTGTAACTATGGTGTATGGACCCATTGCCGCGTTCCTAGTTGAAATGTTTCCAGCAAAAATACGTTATACTTCAATGTCGCTACCTTATCATGTTGGAAACGGCATTTTTGGAGGATTGCTTCCTGCGATTTCGACGTATTTCGTGACTCATGCAAAGGATGATGGCGATCCCGAATTTTACTTGGAAGGATTGTGGTATCCGATTGTCATTGCATCTGCTTGCTTTGTGATTGGGATGATTTATATTCAAAATAGTAATAAAAATAAACATGTCTAAGTTGTAGAATAAAAAATAAAGTTAACCTTTTAAAAAAATAAGTATATACACATGAAACAATTAAAAAGAGTTTTAGGAATGATATGGATTGCGCTAGCTGTTGCTTCGGGTTACTTCTGTATCTTTGAATTCGGATTGCCAAAATTGCTCTCTGATAAACAAGAGGATTTGGTTTTTGGCATTATCATTCTCTTTATCTTAACACCATTAATCGTCACTGGATTGGGAACATTTGGGTATTACGCTTTGATGGGAGAATACGATAATTCGAAATAATACAAGAAAAATCTACTAAATTTCATTCATTTTTAAAAAGCCATGAGCTACTATAAAATCGGTTCGTTAGAACTATACTTCAAGCACTACAACAAATCTATTCGTGAACCTCGAAAATTTTGGGGAAAAATAGCGGAAGAAAATTTTGTCTGGTATCAATTATGGGATAAAGTGATGGAATTCAATATGGCGGAAGCGGAAATCAAATGGTTTACCGATGCCAAAGTGAATATTGTTAAGAATTGCATCGATCGACATTTGGCGCGTCGTGGAAATAAAACAGCAATTATTTTTGAACCCAATGATCCAAACGAAAACGCCATTCACATTAGTTATAACGAATTGCACGAAAGAGTTTGTAAAATGGCAAATGTGTTGCGTGAGCAAGGCATCGAAAAAGGTGATCGTGTTTGTATTTATTTGCCAATGATTCCTGAATTAGCCTTATCCGTTTTGGCTTGCGCTAGAATTGGCGCCATTCACTCGGTTGTATTTGCGGGCTTTTCCTCCAGTGCTGTTGCATCTCGAATTAATGACAGCGAATGTAAAATGGTGATTACGTCTGATGGCGGATATCGCGGTAACAAATCAATCGATCTCAAAGGAATTATTGACGAAGCGCTCGAAAAATGTCCGTGTGTCGAAACTGTTTTGGTTGCGAAAAGAACAAATACAAACGTCAACATGAAAGTGGGAAGAGACCAATGGCTTCAACCACTTGTAGACAAAGCCTCTGACAACAATGTCGCTGAAATAATGGATGCAGAAGATCCATTGTTTATTTTATATACATCAGGTTCTACAGGAAAACCAAAAGGCATGGTGCATACAACGGCTGGCTATATGGTTTATACGGCCTATACTTTTAAAAACGTATTCAATTATGAAGAAAACGATATCTTTTGGTGCACAGCAGATATCGGATGGATTACAGGACATTCCTATATTCTTTATGGTCCGCTTTTGAATGGAGCCACCACGGTGATGTTTGAAGGCGTACCTTCGTATCCAGATTTCAGTAGGTTTTGGGAAGTCATTGAAAAACATAAAATTACGCAATTCTACACGGCACCAACAGCTATCAGAGCTTTGGCTAAGGAAAGTTTAGATTACGTGCAACGTTTTCCATTGAGTTCATTAAAAGTCATCGGTTCTGTAGGTGAGCCCATCAACGAAGAAGCATGGCACTGGTATAATGATCACGTAGGAGGGAAGCGATGTCCACTAGTAGATACGTGGTGGCAAACAGAAACGGGCGGAATTTTAATATCGCCGATTGCATTTGTCACCCCAACAAAACCAACGTATGCCTCTTTACCCTTACCTGGGATTCAACCTGTTTTGATGGATGAAAAACGCAATGAAATTGAAGGCAATCAAGTCGCAGGTAGTTTATGCATTAAATTTCCTTGGCCATCTATTGCTCGCACCATTTGGGGGGATCATCAACGCTATAAAGACACTTATTTCTCTACGTTTCCGGGTAAATATTTTACTGGTGATGGTGCCTTAAGAGATGAAGTTGGCTATTACAGAATCACTGGTCGTGTCGACGATATTGTCATTGTTTCTGGGCATAATTTAGGAACTGCACCCATCGAAGACGCGATTAATGAACATCCAGCTGTTGCCGAAAGTGCGATTGTAGGATTTCCACATTATATCAAAGGAAATGCTTTGTATGGTTATATTATTCTCAAAGAAATAGGGGAAAGCAGAGATCGGAAGAACTTGTCGATAGAAATTAATCAATTGATTTCAGACCAAATTGGACCCATTGCCAAATTAGATAAGATACAGTTTGTTTCTGGTTTACCTAAAACGCGATCAGGAAAAATTATGAGAAGGATTCTTCGAAAAATTGCTGAAGGTGATTTCTCTAACTTTGGTGATATATCGACACTTTTAAATCCAGAAATCGTAGAAGAAATCAAAGACGGAAAGCTATAAGCCAAGAAGTATTAAATTTTCGGCCACGAATTCACTAACAAAAACTACAGTAGTTTCATTTGTGCATTCGTGGCTTTTTTTGCATCTGTGAATCTTACAAATTTTTAACGCTTGATTAATCTTCCACTAAAGGTAAATTGTCTAGATTTACTTGTTTATGATAGCAAACTCAGAAATAGCAATTGTTGGCGGCGGCTTAGCAGGATTGACCGCAGCAATTCACCTATCAAAATTGGGATATTCCATTACTTTAATTGAAAAAAATACCTAT
>CALPOS020000192.1 GCA_943325255.2 Sphingobacterium thalpophilum | reverse complement strand
CATCAATAGAACAAAAAATCAGTGTAATTTTATCTTGCGAAAGCATAAGCAAAAGTTTAGTATTTATTTGAAAATAAGCACTTTAAATATACTAACTTTTGCTTTTTTATCCAAATTATTTTCTAAAAATTATGTCGAACTCACGTTAATATAGGTAAGTGCTCTTCGATCTTTATTTTAACAACATCAGTAAAAATGTAGTTAATCCTTTCGTCAAACAATAAACGCTTGTAGAATTCATCGACAAGCAAAAATAGATCATGTTGATTCTCGATGTTCTTCATAATGTTTTACTAAAAACCCTTTTAGAAAAATCGTCTAAAAGGGTTTTGAAAATTTAAAAATTATAAATTCTATTTTTCCATGTAGGCCTCAATCGGAGCGCAGCTGCAAACTAAATTACGATCTCCATAAGCATCATCAGCGCGTCGAACACTTGGCCAGAATTTGTTCTCAGCAATATAATCAAGTGGGAAAGCCGCTTGCTCTCTTGTGTACGGATAATTCCACGTTTCTGCCGTTAACATCGCCAAAGTATGCGGCGAATTTTTCAAAACGTTATTTGGTTCTTCTGAATTCGCAGCTTCAATTTCTTTTCGAATAGAAATCATCGCGTCACAAAAACGATCCAATTCTTCTAAGTTTTCACTTTCTGTTGGTTCAATCATCAAGGTACCAGCCACAGGAAACGAAACTGTTGGCGCATGGAATCCATAATCCATCAAACGTTTCGCAATATCAGTCACTTCAATTCCTTTTTGTTTGAATGGACGACATTCTAAAATCATTTCATGTGCAGCTCTACCCATTTCGCCCGTGTACAAAGTCTCGTAATGACCGTTCAGTTTTTCTTTGATATAATTCGCATTCAAAATTGCATATTTCGTAGCGTCTGTCAAACCCTCGGCACCCAACATACAGATATAACCATACGAAATCAAACACACCAAGGCTGACCCCCATGGTGCAGCTGATATAGCAGTAATTGCCTGTTCTCCTCCTGTTGGAATGATTGGATTGGTGGGTAAAAATGGCACTAACTGTTTTGCGACGCAAATTGGTCCAACTCCTGGGCCACCACCACCATGAGGAATGGCAAAGGTTTTGTGTAAATTCAAATGACAAACATCAGCTCCAATAGTCGCAGGATTGGTCAAACCCACTTGGGCATTCATGTTGGCGCCATCCATATAAACTTGTCCACCATTGTCATGAATAAGCTTCGTAACTTCTATGATCGACGCTTCGTAAACGCCATGAGTAGAAGGATAAGTCACCATCAAACAAGATAAATTATCTTTATGTAAAAGCGCTTTTTCTCGTAGATCGTCAACGTCGATATTTCCGTTTTCTAATGTTTTAGTTACCACAACTTGCATT
This sequence comes from Sphingobacterium thalpophilum, assembly GCA_943325255.2. Classification (GTDB taxonomy): domain Bacteria; phylum Bacteroidota; class Bacteroidia; order Flavobacteriales; family Flavobacteriaceae; genus Flavobacterium. Next base: position 2,873 of record CALPOS020000192.1, on the reverse strand, counting down.
CCCGCCATCGCTGCTGACGCCGGATTTGTTCCGTGAGCCGAAGAAGGAATCAAAGCAATATTTCTATGGTGATCACCACGTGATTGATGATAAGCACGAATCACCATTAATCCAGCATATTCACCTTGGGCACCTGAATTGGGCTGCAAAGTGGTTCCTGCAAAACCTGTAATGACATTCAATTGTTGTTCTAGTTTAGTCAACATTTCTTGGTAGCCTAGCACTTGATCTAATGGAGCAAAAGGATGAATGTTGTTCCATTGCGGATTGCTTAATGGTAACATTTCTGCTGCTGCGTTCAATTTCATCGTACAAGATCCTAACGAAATCATCGAATGATTCAACGCCAAATCTTTGCGTTCTAACATTTTGATATAACGCATCAAAGCGCTTTCTGAATGGTAATAATTAAAAACTTCATGCTCCAAGAAAGCCGAAGTTCGAACCAAGCTACTCGGAACTTGGTCATTTCCGTTTTGTGCTTTGAAAGGTGAAAATGTTTTGTCAGCTGCTTTAGCAAAAACGGATACAATTGTGTTTAAGTCGCCAATACTTGTCGTTTCATTCAATGAAATAGAAACGGTTTGATCATCAATATAATTGAAATTAATACGATTCTCTTCGGCAAGAGTTCGCACTTTTTTAGCATCTACTTTCACCACAATCGTGTCAAAATAAGCAGTATTGATTTGATAAATTCCTAGTTTTTCTAACTCGTGGGTTAGTGTGCAAGCCAAACCATGAACTTTATTAGCGATATATCGCAGCCCTTTTGGACCGTGATATACAGCGTACATGCCCGCCATCACAGCTAACAAAACTTGCGCGGTGCAAATATTAGACGTGGCTTTATCTCTTTTAATGTGTTGCTCTCTTGTTTGCAATGCCATTCTCAAAGCGCGATTTCCATTGGTATCAACGGTCACGCCAATAATTCGCCCTGGCATGCTTCTTTTATATTCTTCTTTCGTAGCGAAATACGCAGCATGGGGACCTCCATAACCCAATGGGATTCCGAACCTTTGTGTCGTTCCAACGACAACGTCTGCGCCCATTTCTCCCGGAGGCATCAATTTAACCAAACTCAAAATGTCGGCCGCAACGGCGACTTTTATTTCACTCTCTTTTGCTTTTGAAATGAACTTGGCGTAATCATGCACTTGACCGTATTTGCCTGGATATTGCAATATGGCGCCAAAATAATCCGAAGAAAATTCAAATGTTTCATGATTTCCAACTACCAACTCAATCCCAATGGGCGTTGATCTCGTCTGTAAAACAGACAAAGTTTGAGGCAAAACTTCCTCCGAAACAAAAAATTTATTGATGTTGTTTTTTTTCTGATCTCTAGAACGGACATCAAACAACAACGCCATCGCTTCGGCAGCAGCTGTTCCTTCATCCAATAAAGAAGCGTTTGCGATTTCCATTCCGCTAAGTTCAATGACCATCGTTTGGAAGTTCAAAATTGCTTCCAATCGTCCTTGCGCAATTTCTGCTTGATACGGTGTATACGCAGTATACCATCCTGGATTTTCGAGAATATTTCTTTGGATTACAGCAGGAACAATCGCTTGGTTGTATCCCAATCCAATATAAGATTGAAACATCTTATTCTTGTTTCCTAATTGTTGGATATGATTCGCAAATTCAAATTCGGTCATCGCATCGTCCAATTGCAACGGCGCTTTGAGTCGAATATCATCCGGCAATGTTTCGTAAATGAGTTGTTCTATCGACGCGACGCCGATGGTTTTCAACATTTTTGGTACATCATTTTCTCTAGGTCCGATGTGTCTTAAAGCGAAGGAATCTGTTCTCATAGATAAATTAGGAAGGTGTTGTTTTTCGATGCACAAATTTATGCATTAATCTCAAAAACAGGCAGGCTTTAACCTTTCATTTATAGGAATTTTTCAACCAAAAACGGTTCTTATTAACAGTTTGACTAATTTTGCTTGATGAGCATAGCAAAACGACTTTTCGATTTTTACCTCAATGCAAGCCTTCATATTGGTTTGGCTATTTTGGCATTAGCGCGCATAACAGAAATCAGCCTTAAAATTCCTTCCCAAATAAACTTAAACATGGTGATTTTTTCCGGAGCAGTCGTAGGTTATAATGTCTTAAAATATATCGATGTTTTTACCAGAAATCGCCTATGGATAAGCCGGAATTCTTCGATTATTTTGGTTAGCGTCTTAGCATTTCTAATAGCATCCTTTTACTTTCTGCAACTCGAAACAACAATACAACTTGCATTCATTGGAATTGGTGTCATCATTGGTTTTTATCCTTTCCTCCGGAAATTTGGACTCCTAAAAATGTTCTTGGTGAGTTTTTGTATTGCGTTGATTACTGTTGGAGCTCCATTCTTCATGAAAACACAATTAACCATCGAAATCTATCTTACTTTTCTACAACGATTCCTGATTGTGATTAGCTTACTCATCCCTTTCGAAATCTACGACAGCAAAACCGATGATCCATCGCTATTAACTTTACCGCAACAATTTGGAATTCGTCCCACGAAAATCTTTGGAATGTTATTGGTCATTCCGTTTCTACTGCTCGAATTTTTCAAAACCAATCCAAGCTACTCGGTATTGATCGTGTCAATAATTACGGTACTCTTCATCCATTTTTCGTCCATTCACAAAAGCAAATATTACACTTCTTTTTGGGTAGAAAGTGTGCCGATTTTTTGGTGGTTCTTATTACTATTTAACGTGAGTTCGACATAATTTTTAGAAAATAATTTGGATAAAAAAGCAAAAGTTAGTATATTTAAAGTGCTTATTTTCAAATAAATACTAAACTTTTGCTTATGCTTTCGCAAGATAAAATTACACTGATTTTTTGTTCTATTGATG
>CALPOS020000191.1 GCA_943325255.2 Sphingobacterium thalpophilum | reverse complement strand
AGGGAAACGCACATTTGATTTCTAATTTCTTTTTGGCATTGACACGATCTTCTACTACTACAAATCCACCGCCAATAGAATAATAGGTTTGTTCGTACACCTCATTATTATCGAAAATGGCGGTAAAAGTCAAACCGTTTGCGTGGAAAGGAAGGAAATTTTTATGGAAGACAATATCCATTAGAAATGAGAATGGAATGGTATGTTCGTTGCCTAAATTGATTTGATTTTGCTCTTCAATTTCTTTGATGATTCCAGCGATATCTTTTACGGGAATGGTTTCGGGATCTTGGCCGCTCAATCCCAACATCACGGCTAAATCAGTGGCGTGTCCTTTGCCGGTTAGGGAAAGTGAACCGTATAAATCGACTTTGATGCTGGTGGTTTGATGCAACAAATTTTGGTTTCGAAGTTCACCCAAAAACCGTTCTGCCGCGCGCCATGGTCCGAGCGTGTGTGAGCTCGATGGACCAACACCAATTTTAAGCATGTCAAAAACCGAAATACATTCTTCCATAAGAGTTGATTTGTGTAGCAAATATAACGGAATGATTGTGGAAAATGAAAAAATAGGTTTGTAAAAATGAGAAATTGTGATTTTCTTTTGACCGCCATGGTCTAGACTAGGACCGCAAAGTTTGTTAGGTTAATCCGAAAATTTTCATAGTGAACTTTGCGACTCAACTTGCGAACTTTGCGGTTAATTTTTTTTGACTCGCTAAGGTGTACTACATTTACTGCAAAATTTACTCGATGCGATTCAATAAATATTATCTAGCCGCCTTATCTTCTTTTATCATATGGGGATTTTTTAGCTTGGCTTTAAAACCGCTAAAGGACTATGCGTCGTTAGACATTTTGTTTTACCGAATTTTTTTAGCTACGGCGTTCTTGCTGCTGATTAATTTACTTTTCAGAAAGAAAGAATTGTTGAATGACATTTCCGAGTACAAAAAAATGACTGGAAAAGTTCAAACGAGAATTATTTTTCTTACCGTCTCAGGAGGTTTTTTGCTGATCTTGAATTGGTTTCTATTTATTTATGCCATCAATCATGTCAGTTTGCAGTCGGCGTCGTTTGCGTATATGATTTGTCCGATTGTCACGACGATTTTGGCATTCTTTATTTTGAAAGAAAAGTTGAGCGGATGGCAATGGTTTTCAGTATCACTTTGTGTCGTTAGTTGTGCAATATTGGCATACGGACATATCACGGATTTAGTATATAGTCTTGTCATTGCTTTTTCTTTTGCGCTCTATTTGATCAGTCAACGTAAGAACAACCAGTTTGATCGCTTTGTGGTGTTGACGGTGCAAATGGTGATTGCCTCAATTGTGATTCTTCCTTTTTATCCAACTTACAGTGGACTGTTACCGGCCGCTTCTTTGTTTTATGTATTGTTGGTTGTGATTGTCATTGTGTTTACGATTGTTCCCTTGTATTTAAACTTGTATGCACTAAAAGGAATGAATTCCTCTGCAGTTGGGATTTTGATGTATACGAATCCGTTGATTCACTTTATTTTGGCGGTGTTTTATTTTAAGGAGGAAGTGCATTTGAATCAAATCATTTCTTATGGATTGATTTTGATTTCGATTGTGGTTTTTAATGAGAAGTTGTTGAGGAGAGACGCTGCGCGTTAGAGACGGTTGCGCCTATAGACACGCTTCGCTTTAGAGACGCCCTCCGGGCTTTGGACTTTGAGACACGCTTCGCTTTGGAAACGCTTCGCTATGGACACGGCTACGCCTGAAGATACGTCCTTTGGGCTTTGGATTTTGAGACACGCTTCGCTTGTAGACACGCCCTTCGGGCTTTGGACACGCTTCGCTTTAGACTCGGCTTCGCCATTAGATACGCCCTTCGGTCTTAAGATTTTTGGATTTTCCATTTATTCGATACAGTCCGATTTTAAGATAATTTTCGTTCTCAATCTGGTGCATCCTGAGCGTAGCGTGTCTCGCGGTCTAGAGCGTAGCGTTTCCAACAATCCAAAGACGCAGCCGTATCTATAGCGAAGCGTGTCTAACTGTCTAAAGGCGCAGCCGTGTCCTACAGTCCTAGCCCCGATTGCAGCCGATATCCTTTTTTGGATGAGGCACGAAGACAAAAAATATAAAGGCGTAAAGCGGGAAAAAGCTCCTAAAAAATGACATCATGTCAGCTAATTTTCTTCAAAACTGACAATTTAGAAACCCCAATTCGCTTGGCACAAAGATTGACTACTGCACGTCGAGATGTTAAAATGAGCACACTATAATAAACTAAAATAAAACTAAAATGGGTAAAATAATTGGAATTGACTTGGGTACAACAAACTCGTGTGTTTCTGTAATGGAAGGAAACGAAGCAGTAGTAATCCCAAACTCAGAAGGAAAAAGAACGACACCATCGATCATTGCATTCGTGGAAGGTGGCGAAATTAAAGTAGGTGATCCTGCGAAAAGACAAGCGGTAACCAATCCGACAAAAACTATCGGATCTATCAAAAGATTTATGGGACATTCATTCTCTGAAACTACAGGTGAGGCGAAAAGAGTTCCTTATTCGGTAGTAAAAGGAGATAACAATACACCACGTGTTGATATTGACGGTCGTTTGTATACGGCGCAAGAGTTGTCAGCGATGACACTTCAAAAAATGAAAAAAACAGCGGAAGATTATTTAGGTCAAACCGTTACTGAAGCGGTTATTACCGTTCCTGCTTACTTCAACGATGCGCAACGTCAGGCTACGAAAGAAGCGGGTGAAATCGCTGGTTTGAAAGTAATGCGTATCATCAACGAGCCAACTGCTGCTGCGTTAGCGTATGGTTTGGATAAAAAAGGACAAGATCAAAAAATTGCGGTTTACGATTTAGGTGGAGGTACTTTTGATATTTCTATCCTTGAATTGGGAGATGGTGTTTTCGAAGTATTGTCGACTAACGGTGACACGCACTTAGGTGGAGATGACTTTGACCAAACGATTATCGACTGGTTGGCCGACGAATTTAAAGCAGAAGAAGGAATCGACTTGCGTTTGGATCCGATGTCATTGCAACGTATTAAAGAAGCGGCTGAAAAAGCAAAAATTGAATTGTCTTCTTCATCAGAAACAGAAATCAATTTGCCTTACGTTACAGCTACTGCATCTGGACCAAAACACTTAGTAAAAAAATTGACTAGAGCTAAATTCGAGCAATTGTCCGATACTTTAGTAAAACGTTCTATGGAACCCGTTGCTAAAGCTTTGAAAGATGCAGGTTTGTCTACAAAAGATATCGACGAAGTAATCTTAGTAGGAGGTTCTACACGTATGCCAAGAATTGCTGACGAAGTAGAAAAGTTCTTTGGTAAAAAAGCGTCAAAAGGAGTAAATCCTGATGAGGTAGTAGCGATTGGAGCTGCGATTCAAGGTGGTGTGCTTTCTGGAGATGTAAAAGATGTATTGTTGTTAGACGTTACGCCTTTGTCTTTAGGAATTGAAACTATGGGTGGTGTTTTGACTAAATTGATTGAAGCCAACACAACCATTCCAACTAAAAAATCACAAGTATTCTCTACCGCTGCAGATTCTCAACCAACCGTTGAAATTCACGTGTTGCAAGGAGATAGAGCGATGGCTGCAGATAACAAAACCATTGGTCGATTCCACTTAGATGGAATTCCACCAGCACCAAGAGGAGTTCCGCAAATCGAAGTATCTTTTGATATCGATGCGAACGGAATCATCAAAGTATCAGCGACTGACAAAGGAACTGGTAAATCTCACGATATTCGTATCGAAGCTTCTTCTGGATTGACAGCGGAAGAAATCGAAAGAATGAAAAAAGATGCAGAAGCGAATGCTGATTCAGATAGAATTGCTAGAGAGCGCGTAGAGAAATTGAACGAAGCTGACAGTATGATTTTCCAAACTGAAAGTCAATTGAAAGAATTGGGTGATAAATTATCTGATGATAACAAAGTAGCTATCGAGTACGCTTTGACTGAATTGAGAATGGCGCATGGTAACCAAGATTTGGACGCGATTCAAATTGCATTGGACAAAATCAATGCAGCTTGGAAAACAGCTACTGAAGCGATGTATGCTCAAGGAGAACAAGGGCAAGCGCAAGAGGCTCAACCGCAAGGAGAAGCTCAAGGCGACCAAGTTCAAGATGTGGATTACGAAGAAGTAAAGTAATCTGAGGTTAAGTTAAAACACTTAGATATAATAGGTAAAACCGAGTTAGTAATAGCTCGGTTTTTTTTGTTCAGCGCTTATTTGTTCTTGCCAAACATTTT
>CALPOS020000190.1 GCA_943325255.2 Sphingobacterium thalpophilum | reverse complement strand
TCTACACTTGTTTGTGATAATGATTCTACGCTTATAGATTTGAACACTGTAATTTCTGGTCAACAGACCGGAGGTACATGGACAAGAACTTCAGGTGGAGTGACAGGCGTTTTTAATGCGGCGGCCGGAACTTTCATCCCGACTGGAGCAACAACGAGCACTTTTGAATATACTTTACTTGGAACCGCGCCTTGCGTTAATTCTACCAGTATTGCCACAGTAAATATCAATGCACAACCCAATGCAGGAACTTCAGGAGGCATTACCATTTGTGAGACCAATACTACAGTAATAGATTTGAATACTATAATTTCGGGTCAACAAACCGGAGGAGCTTGGACACGAACAGGAGGATCTGGAGGAACTTTTGTGGCAGCCACAGGAAGTTTTACCCCAGCCATTGGTGCGACTACCAGCACTTTTGAATACAGATTACCAGGAGTGGCACCCTGCGTAGATGCTACAAGTGTAGCTACGATAACCATCAATACACAACCCGATGCGGGAGTAGCCAACGCACCACTACCGGTTTGTAGTGATAGTACTACATCAATTAATTTATTTGATTTAATCACCGGAGAACAAAGCGGAGGCCTTTGGACACGAATAGGAACTGGAGGTGTTTTTGACCCAATTGCAGGGACCTTTACAGTAAGTCCTGGAGGTAGTTCGAGTCTTTTTACATACTATATTGCTGCTACGGCGCCTTGTATAGATTCTAGTAGTCAGGTGAGTATCGTAGTTGTTGCCGCTCCCGATGCGGGAGTTGATGGCGCCACCACGATTTGCGATAGTAGTTCGGCTCCAATAGATTTGAATACACTTATTACTTCAGAACAACCTGGAGGAACTTGGACAAGAAGTACAGGAAGCGGCGGAACACTTACTGGCGCAATCTATACGCCAGCTTCTGGTGCCACTACAAGTACTTTTATTTACACAGTAAATGGTATAGCGCCTTGTGGTAATGATACTAGTGAAGCTAGAGTCAACATCAATGCGCAACCCGATGCAGGAGTAAGCGGGTTACCCAAAGTGGTTTGTGATAACGATAACACCGCCATAGATTTATTCTCGCTAATCAACGGGGAACAAACAGGAGGGACTTGGGTAAGGAGTTCAGGTGCAGGAGGGATATTTGACCCTGCAACGGCCAGATATACCCCAGCTGCGGGAGCTACAAACAGTACTTTTACCTATACGATAGCAGGAACACCACCATGTGTAGATTCTAGTAGCCTTGCCACGATAGACATCAATGCGCAACCGAATGCTGGAGTAGATGGAGCTGTATCGATTTGCGATAGCAGTTCGGCTCCAATAGATTTATTCTCACTAATCACAGCAGAGCAATCGGGCGGAGTTTGGACAAGAACAACAGGAACAGGAGGAAACTTCAATGGGGCTTTAGGCACTTTTACTCCAGCAGTTGGAGCCACCACCAGTACATTTGTTTACACTTTAAGCGGTATATTACCATGTACGGATGATACTAGTGTGGTAACAGTAAATATCAGTGCGCAACCCAATGCGGGACTCGATGGAGCAACTTCAATTTGTGATAGTAGTGCCACGGCCATAGATTTGTTTGGATTGATTACAGCGGAACAAACCGGAGGAACCTGGAGTAGAACCTCAGGAACAGGTGGATTGTTTAGCGCAGCAAGTGGAAGTTTTACGCCATCTGCTGGATCTACTACAAGTACATTTACTTATACTATACCAGGGGTTGCACCTTGTGTGAATGATAGTAGTATCGCGACGGTGAATATTAACAATCAACCCAATGCAGGCGTAGATGGACCTTCACAAATAATCTGTGAGAGTGCCACCACTACAGTTGACTTATTCTCATTAATTATCGGGGAAGAACCAGGAGGAGTTTGGACCAGAAGCTCTGGAACCGGAGGAACATTCAACGCTTTAGCAGGAACATTTATCCCTACTATTGGAGCTACCTCTAGTACATTTACCTATACTTTAACAGGCACAGCGCCTTGTGTGAACGATAGTAGCGTGGCTAGTGTGACTATTTTGCCAACGGCTAGCATCACCTTGACCTCAGGGGTAAGTACACAAACACTTTGTATCAACGATAATATCACACCGTTTTCTTATACTATTGGCAATGGAGCACTAGGGGCATCGATTACCTCTGGAAGTTTACCCCTTGGAGTGAATCCTATTTTTACGGCAGGAGTGCTGACCATCAGCGGTACCGCCTTGGAGTCAGGGACGTTTAATTTTGTGGTTACTACCACCGGAGGATGTTCTTTTTCATCATTAAGTGGCGTATTGGTTGTTCGACCTGAAGTTGAATTGATTCTGACCTCCTCAACAAGTACCACTTTTCAAAGTGCTTGTATCAATGAACTTATTGATCCGATAACCTATAGAACAGAGAACAATCCAACAAGTGTTACAGTAACAGGATTGCCTGCGGGCATTACAAGTACATACTCGGGCGGGGTGTTAACAATCTCAGGTTCGAATTCAGTTGTGGCCACCTATCCTTATGTAGTGACAACTGTTGGCGGTTGTGGAGTCGCTTCATTAAATGGCACCATTACTATCGATCCTAATGTGACTATTGCTTTAGTGAGTTCAACAGCTTCACAAACGGTTTGTATCAACGATGCGATACTTCCTATTACCTATCAAGTAAGCAATGGAGCAACGGGAGCTTCATTAGTAGCCGGTAGCGTTCCTGAAGGTATTCAAGGGAATTATAATGCTACAACAAAAACCTTTACCATCAATGGGGTCACAAGAGAATCGGGAACTTTCACTTATATCATTAGAACTTTAGGCGGATGTGGTACAGCGAGTTTAACCGGTACCATAAATGTCAACCCGCTTCCAGAGGTTAATTTGCCACAAGACGGATACATTTGCGTTGACCCATCTGGAAACCCAATTTCGGAATACACCTTGACCACTAATTTAAGCACATCACAATATAGTTTTGAGTGGTCGGATATCAATGGGGTCATTGTTGGAGAAATAGGCAATAGTTATCTAGCGACAGTTCCCGGACAATATAGCGTTCAGGTCACAAATTTAGCAACGAATTGTTCTAACATAGAAAATGCAACGATTGTTCCTTCCTTGGCTCCAAGTGCTGCCTATAGCTCAGAGACCACTTATTTTGATGCGGATCAGGAGGTGGTTATTACTGTAGAACCACCGGGAGATTATTTGTATCAGTTGGATTCAGGGCCGTTTCAAACTCAGAATTTCTTTGTAGCGCTGCTTTCAGGAACCCATATTGTAACTGTTAAAGACAAGTTTGGATGCGGATCAGTGCAGACTAGTTTCACCATTATCAACTACCCGAAATTCTTTACTCCAAATGGTGACACGTATAATGACACTTGGAATATATTTGAAATTGCAGACCAAACCGAGGCTTATATTTACATATTTGATCGTTACGGTAAATTGATTAAACAAATTGCCACCAAAGGCGAAGGCTGGGATGGAAAATATAACGGAACGGACTTACCTGGAGATGATTATTGGTTTAAATTGTTTTATAAAGAGAACGGACAAGACAAAGAATTTAGGTCCCATTTTTCTTTGAAGAGATAAAGTTCACAAAAAAAGCAACTCGGTAGAGTTGCTTTTTTTTATAAGATATAATTGCTATGAATTTAAGTGCCCTAGCCTCGATTGCTTCGCCAGTTCGCTGCGCTCGTGTGAGCCGGTATCCTCGCAGCGCAGCGGAGAGATTTAGGCGAAAGCGGGATTAGCTCCTAAAACTACTTCTGGTTATACACCCGAATCGCTTCTTTTAGAATTTGCACCGATTTAATTAGATCGTCCTTTTTCAAGACGTAAGCGATACGAACTTCATTCAGTCCAACACCTGGCGTTGAATAAAACCCAGCAGCTGGCGCCACCATTACGGTCTCTTTGTTCAAGTCGAAAGACTCTAATAACCACTGTGCAAATTTGTCTGCATTATCAATCGGCAATTGCGCAATACAATAGAAAGCGCCTTTTGGTTTGGCTACTTTCACACCATCAATTTTTTGCAATTCAGCAATCAGCGTATCACGGCGATCTCTATATTCAGTAATCACTTCGTCGAAATAACTTTGAGGTGTTTCTAGTGCAGCTTCGCTAGCGATTTGGGCGAAAGTGGGTGGACTCAAACGCGCTTGAGCGAATTTCATTGCGGTTGCCATTAATTCTTTGTTTTTCGAAACGATACATCCAATTCGAGCGCCGCACATACTGTATCTTTTTGAAACCGAATCGATCATA
>CALPOS020000189.1 GCA_943325255.2 Sphingobacterium thalpophilum | reverse complement strand
GTATGAAGTGCTGCATATGGAGCAGTCGTTTCATGTAATTCTATAGTCAAATCTTCAACTTCAGTTGTACTCGCAGTTTGTGGGAATCCTAAATCTTGATTGAACTTAACAGAACGCATCGTAGACGCAGTATCATAATAACCTTGAACAAACAACGTCAAGTTTACTACCGAACCACCACCGCAATTGTCAGTCAACAACGCATTGGTATCATCACAATCTGTTCCTGATGTAGTAACTGAGTAACCCGCTGGTGCTCCAACTCCTGAACAAACAGAAGCCGAACCGTTGTCATAACCATCAGCATCAACATCTACGAAGAACGTAGCCAATTGATAGATGTTAATGTTTGTGTCATCACAATCAGTGCTATTAGCTACATAACCTACTGGTTGTGTACATGCCAACTGAGTAACTGCAATATTTCCAAAAGTATCTCCATCTGCATCTGCATACCAAGTAGTTGATGTATTCACCACAACCGTAGTCGTAGCAGCAACAGACTGACAACCAGTTGCATTAATAGCTCTTACAGAGTATTCACCAGCCGCCAATGCTGTAGCAGGAAGCGTTGGGTTTTGCAATGCAGAGGTAAAACCGTTTGGACCTGTCCAAGCATAAGTAGCAAGATTGGGTGTAAACGTGATACTTTGACCGTCAGCCAAACTAGCCGTATTGAAAGAATACTGAAGCGCCGTTGTTTCATTATACTGAATACCTACAGTAGCACTCGCACCGCCATCATAAGCACTATTACCAAAAGTTACGTCGGGATACACAAAATGTATCTTTCCGTTAGAGGAGTCTAACTGTATTTGGAAAGTAACTGTATTCCCATTTTGTATATCATAATGCTCTTCGACAGTCCATTGAATAATCGTAATAGAACCATTCGTTTGCGTTTTAATAGACGTTGTACTATTGGGTGTTAAATCATCCCAGAAAGGTAGCAAAGTAGCAACTGATACATTACCAATTGCTGGCAAAGAAGTATTTCCAAAAGATATCAATCCATCAGAAAATCCGAATACCATAGCGCCATTATTACCTACCAATGCTGTCGTATAAACAGTACCGTTAAAAGTAAATGAAGGAATCGTAATTGGATGTTCGCTTTCATCAGAGAGAGGACCTAAAGTAGTTGGAACATCAATACCAGTTGCTGAAATATCAACAAACGCAACACCACTACTAGCATCCATAGCGTAACCAGAAACAGTTACTGGAGAAGCTGTAAAGTTAATGTTCCCTACACCAGCACAACCAGGGCTATTAGAACCAGCAGTTGGCGTTGATGTCAAAGCATTTACCGTTACCGTCGTTACCGCAGAAGTAGCAGAACAACCATTGCTGTTGGTTACTGTTACCGAATAATCACCTGCAGTAGTAGCTGTAATTGATGGTGTGGTTGCACCATTTGACCACAAATAAGAGCTTCCTTGGTCAACAGTTAGCACAACACTCCCTCCACTACAAAAAGTGGTATATCCGCTTGCAGTTATCGTTGGGATTACTGGCAAAGCATTTACCGTTACCGTCGTTACCGCAGAAGTAGCAGAACAACCATTGCTGTTGGTTACCGTCACCGAATAATCCCCTGCGGTGTAAGCATAAATAAATTGTGTGATTGCACCATTTGACCACAAATAAGAGCTTCCTTCGTCAGCAACTAGAAAAACATGGCCTCCACTACAAAAAGTGGTATCTCCGCCTGCAATTATCGTTGGGATTACTGGCAAAGCATTTACAGTTACCGCCGTTACTGCAGAAGTTGCAGAACAGCCATTGCTGTTGGTTACCGTTACTGAATAATCTCCTGCGGTTGAAACTTCTATTGAAGGGGTAGTGGCGCCATTTGACCATAGATAAGAAATACTATTACTACTTGAATTGTTAGTGGTATAATAAGCACTAATTGAGGTGTTTAATTTTATAATATCTTGACTTGATAATTCCGTTCCAAAAACCATGATATCTGTAAAATCAGAATCAGAGAGTTCACCATACTGACCACTTCCATTTAAGCGAATTCCATTTGGTCCCTCTAGACCACCATTATCGCTGAACAGTTGTGTTCCGTTTTTATATACTGTCGATATATTGCCATTTCCTGTTCCTGCATAGATAGTAAATGAGTTATCAGCTGAAGTCCCTATACCATTATTAAGAAAACCTCCAAAAAACGCCATATCCATACCGCCATTCCAATAGCCCAAAAACCAATTATTATTCTTTGAGGATAGTAACCTTGAAGATATTCCTGTCACTCTGGCCCCATAAATAGCAGAGAATGGAGCAGGATAATTGACGTTATTGTCCATAAATTGCGTCGTAGTAAAATGCAGGATGGGTTTGTTGTTGATACCCGCTGCTACATATATGGGCTGGGCGTTCACATCTGACTGAGTAACATGGCCACCATTGCCCGATTGATCATATAAAGTCGTACAGAATCCATCAGCACCATTTAACCAAGTACTTATGGCAGTGGTATCAAGATCAGCTCCTGCAAAACCAAAATCCTGCTCCTCATTATCCGTTGCTCTTCTCAAACGCAAAGCAGAACCTGTATAATCTGATTTAAGTTTACGTAAACCTACGGCTAAAGTTGCTCCATTAACAGTATTAAGTGGAAGAGGAGTTAGAGCCGACAAAGTGACATTACCTCCTTGACATAAGGTAGTTGAACCAGATGTCGTTATAGTTGGTATCGTTAGCTCGTAAATAGCAACGTTAGTGTCATCACAATCAGTACCCGCAGAACTTGCTGAATAGCCTGCAGGTGCACCAACCCCTGAACAAACAGAAGCCGTTCCGTTCGTGTAGCCATCTGCATCCGCATCTACATAAAAGGTAGTAAATTGATAAATAGCAACGTTAGTGTCATCACAATCAGCGCTATTCGCTACATAAGCTGCTGGCGGCACGCCAGTACAAGACTGTTGCGAAACACCTGCATCTCCATAACCATCCGCGTCAGTATCAGCGTACCATGTCGATGGTGTGTTTACCGTAATCGACCCTGTAGCACTTACCGAACCACAATCGCCTAATAATGGTATTGTATAATTGAAAGTTCCTAATTCTGTTGGCGTGCCGCTAATGGTAATGGTATTATTAGCCCATGTTGCAGTTACTCCTGAAGGTAAACCGTAATTTGTTTTTATTATATCACCCATACTAATGCTGTATTCCTCATATTCACCCCAACTAACAGTCTGCGTAGGGCTTGTAATAAGTCCACCACTGTTACAGATTACCCTCATTCTCGTTACACCAGATAGCGCAGAAGGGGGTATGGTAAATGTCCCTGTTTCTGTATGTGCACCTGAAGTCATATCAGATGCAGAGTACACTTGCTCACCTGCGTCTGTGAATACACCATTTCTATTATAATCAATGTAAATAGCCATGGCGTTTATGTATATAGTGTTAATAGAACTCAAAGAAAAGGTATAGGTAGATCCTGGATACATGGCATAGGGTCCAAATGCTGTAAAGTCAGCATAGCTCCCTTCGGTTCCAGAGCCTGTTCCAATAGTACCCGAAAGTGAATTGATTGACGTAGTATTGTTTATAATAGTTGATCCATTCAAACTAATGGTAACGTTGCCCAAATCTTCATCGTCTGTTGGGTAAAATACTGCTGGCGGAAGCGAATAGCTAGCTGCGTTTGGAGATAAAATATCTGTTGCGCCAGCAGTACTGTGAGTAATATTGGTTAATGGGGTATTGATACAAAGTGAAGGTGTGCTTGAGGCTGCACTTGCTGTCATGGCAGGTGTTACCGTAATCGACCCTGTAGCACTTACCGAACCACAATCGCCTAATAAAGGTATTGTATAATTGAAAGTTCCTAATTCTGTTGGCGTGCCGCTAATGGTAATGGTATTATTAGCCCATGTTGCAGTTACTCCTGAAGGTAAACCGATAGCTGTACCTATGCTTGTAGCTTCTGTTGTGCTATGCGTAATAGGGGTTAATGGGGTATTGGAACACAAGGTTGGGGTACTTGAGGCAGCGCTAACTGTATTGCTTGGAAGAACTGTTATTGCCGTTGCTGCTGATGCCGCGCTCTGACAACCATTGGCATTAGTTACGCTAACCGTATAGCTTCCTGCCGCAGAAACCGTAATACTCTGCGTTGTCGCTCCTGTTGACCATAAATAACTTGTTCCTGCGCTTGATGTTAAAACAACGTTACCTCCCAAACAAAAAGTCGTTGCGCCTCCTGCTGTAATGGTTGGTGTGGTTGGTAACGCATTTACTG
>CALPOS020000188.1 GCA_943325255.2 Sphingobacterium thalpophilum | reverse complement strand
CTTGGTTGGCGGTCAAGGGACATTTTAAAGTTGATTTCCCTAATAATCTTGTAGGGTTACATCATTTTTACGGTGGTTACTGCGGTGTTTCAAAAGTAGAGAACAACACGGTAAATATTTGTTATTTAGCTGATTACGAAACGTTCAAGCAACATAAAAATATTGAAGAATATCAAGATAATGTTGTTACTAAAAATCCATTTTTGAAAGAAATTCTTGAAAAAGCAACGCCCATTTTTGAAAAACCATTAACCATCAGTCAAATCTCTTTTGAGAAGAAAAAGCCAGTAGAAAATCACATTCTAATGATTGGTGATAGCGCTGGATTGATTCATCCGTTATGCGGAAATGGCATGGCAATGGCGATTCATAGTGCTAAAATGGCGTGTGAACTGATTGATGATTTCTTAAAAAAGGCAGATATAGATCGACGTAAATTAGAAGAAAAATACGTACGAGAATGGAATCGTAATTTTAGAAATAGAATCCGCACAGGTCGCTGGTTGGCAAATCTATTAAGGCAGCCAATACTGTCGCAGCTAATACTGCGGCTGACCATAGCATTTCCGTTTTTGCTACGTGCCATAATCAAAAGCACTCATGGTCAAACAATCAAAGTTCCTAATTCATGAAGTTAAGTACAGAATACAGAACCGATGCGCCTGAAATCATGGATGATTTTGCTTTGGAAGGACCACAGTTGACAGATGCATTAGATAAAATTGCCCAAATCAATCAGCTTTTAGGAGGCAACACTTTGACATTAAATGGTGTTTTAAAATTAATCTCTAAAGTACCAAAAGGGCAAGTGATTACTATTGTAGATTTGGGTTGTGGTAACGGTGATATGCTTAGAACACTCGCAGACTATGCGCTAAGAAATCAACTGAATTTCAAATTAATAGGAATCGACGCCAACTTATTTACCGTGAATTATGCAACAAATTCTTCAATCAAGTATCCGAATATCGAGTACCTTTCAAAAGATATTTTCGAAATAAAATTTGAAAATCTTACTTTTGATATCGCGCTCTGTACTCTGACTTTACATCATTTTAAAGACCATCACATCATCCGTATTATTGAAAATTTAGAAAAAAACGCCAGACTAGGAATAGTTGTAAATGATTTGCATCGAAGTAAAATTGCTTATCGTTTATTTCAACTAATTGCTGTAATTTTTAGATTAAATGAAATGTCAAAAAAAGATGGATTAACTTCCATACTCCGAGGATTTAAGAAAGAAGAACTTATTGGTTTTTCAAAAAACTTGCAAAACTCTATTACAGAAATACAATGGAAATGGGCTTTTCGGTATCAATGGATTATAACTAAACTATGAGTGTTACAATAACGACGGTCGCTACGCAATTGCCAAAGTATTCTCGGACAACGGAGGAAATAATTCCATTTCTAGACACTTGGTTGTACGAACAGGATGAACGTTTCGTCAGAAAAGTGAAGAAGATATTTGAGAATGCCGCGGTTGATAAACGTTATTCTATCATGGACCCTATTGAAGTATTTACTGCTGCTACCTTTGAAGAGAAGAATGCCATTTATGTTCGAGAAATTATTGATTTGGGTGAAAAAGTATTAAAAAAAGCTTTAGACAAAGCAAACTGGAACGCAGAAGACGTCGACTTTATTATCACTGTAAGTTGCACTGGAATTATGATTCCATCTCTAGATGCCTATCTCATCAATAAACTCAAAATGAAACAAGAGATTGTGCGATTGCCTGTTACGGAGATGGGTTGTGCTGCAGGAATCTCTGGGATTATTTACGCACGAAACTTCCTGAAAGCCAATCCAGGAAAAAGAGCTGCGGTGATTGCAGTAGAATCGCCAACTGCAACGTTTCAGTTAAATGACTTTTCGATGGCAAACATCGTAAGTGCAGCAATCTTTGGTGATGGCGCGGCTTGTGTTCTACTGTCCTCAGAAGCAGATGCTGTAGGTCCACAGATATTAGATGATGAGATGTATCATTTTTATGACAATGAACATATGATGGGTTTCAAATTAACCAATTCTGGGTTACAAATGATTTTAGATATTGAAGTTCCTGAGACAATTGCAATTCATTTTCCAAACATAATTCATCCTTTTTTGACCAAGAATGACTTAGCAATAGAATCCATTGACCATTTGATTTTTCATCCAGGAGGGAAGAAAATCATACAAACAGTTGAAGCGCTATTTTTGGGATTGGGAAAAAATATCGATGCAACGAAAGAAATATTGCGCTTATACGGCAATATGTCGAGCGCCACCGTCTTATATGTGTTAGAAGAAATCATGGAAAAGCGGCCAGAAAAAGGTCAGAAGGGATTGATGCTAAGCTTTGGTCCCGGGTTTTCAGCGCAAAAAGTACTTTTAGAATTTTAAGAATGACGACAAACGAAATCATAGCAAAATTGCCGTACGACAGACCATTTTTGTTTGTTGATGAACTCTATCACATCGATGAAAATGGCGCAGAAGGTTGTTATACTTTTGATGAAAATCTGGCGTTTTACCAAGGACATTTCAAAGGGAATCCTATAACGCCTGGTGTAATCTTGACGGAAGTTATGGCGCAAATCGGTGTGGTTTGTTTGGGTATATTTTTGATGAATGATACATTTAGTTTAAAAACGCTAATATCTTTATCTTCAATAGAAATAGAATTTTTTAAACCAGTATATCCAAACGAAAAAGTAGTTGTTAAATCTGAGAAAATATACTTCAGATTCGGAAAATTAAAATGCAAAGTATTGATGAAAAACGAAAAGGATGACGTGGTTTGTAGCGGCATAATTTCAGGAATGATTAGTAAGAAAATATGAACAGCAGGGTTGTTATTACTGGTTTAGGCGTAGTTGCACCGAATGGAGTAGGCGTTCCTGCATTTCTACATGCTATCAAAAATGGAATATCTGGTATTCGTTTCGATCAAGAATTAGCTGACTTACACTTTTCGTGTCAAATTTCAGGAAAACCAATGATTTCTGACCAGTTGAAACTTCAGTATTTTTCTGAATTAGAATTGCGAAACTTCAATGCAAGTGGTATTCTTTATGGCGTTATGGCTGGAATGGAAGCGTGGCAAGATGCAGGGTTATCAATGGAGATAAATGATGATCCAGATTGGGATTCAGGAACAATTTTCGGAACTGGAACGTCCGGCATCGATAAATTTAGAGAAAGTATTTATAAGATTGATGATTTACAAACCAGAAGATTAGGAAGTACGGCTGTAGCGCAAACCATGAATAGTGGCGTGAGTGCTTACTTAGGTGGAAAATTGGGTTTAGGAAATCAAGTGACGACCAACTCATCGGCATGCACGACAGGATCAGAAAATATTCTAATGGCTTTTGAAAGAATCAAATCGGGTCAGGCGAAGCGCATGCTAGCGGGAAGTACGAGTGATTCTGGGCCGTACATTTGGGGTGGATTTGACGCAATGAAAGTTTGTACTTTTAAGCATAATGAAAGTCCAGAGAAAGGTTCACGACCAATGAGTGCCAGCGCCTCTGGATTTGTACCAGGAAGTGGAGCAGGAGCACTGTTGTTAGAAGATCTTGAAGTAGCTTTAGGGCGCGGTGCAACGATTTATGGGGAAATATTGGGTGGAAATATCAACTCAGGAGGACAAAGGGGAGAAGGTACGATGACCGCTCCAAATTCAAATGCAGTACAGAAGTGCATCCGCGATGCATTGACTAATGCCAACATACATGCCGATGAAATTGATGCCATCAACGGACACTTAACGGCGACTTCAAAAGATAGTTTAGAGATTGAAAATTGGACCATAGCGCTGCACCGGAGCGGAAAAGGATTTCCGTACATTAATTCGCTGAAGTCGATGGTGGGACATTGTCTATCTGCTGCTGGTGGAATTGAATGTGTTGCTACAGTATTGCAGTTACATCATAATTTTGTTTTTCCGAATATAAACTGCGAAGACTTGCATTCAGACATTGAGGCATTAATTTCTACGTCGAAAATACCGCAAAAGATGATGAATGAAAGATTGAATATCATCGCAAAAGCAAGCTTTGGATTTGGCGACGTGAATGGATGTGTCATTTTTAAAAAATATGAAAAACAATAATATGGAAAGAGAAGAAATAATAGCAAGGCTCAAGAGTATCATAAAACCATTCACAAAGGAGACAGAGGCATTTGACAATCTTTCAGAAGCGACCGATTTTATTAATGATCTGAAAATTAATTCTGCGAATTTAGTTGATATCGTTTTGGATATTGAAGATGCTTTTCAAATTGTTATCGACGATCAATCGATGGAAAAAATGCTAG
>CALPOS020000187.1 GCA_943325255.2 Sphingobacterium thalpophilum | reverse complement strand
TTTGGAAGTTGAAAGTTGCGACGTATGAAAGCAAAAGAACTTATATTGCGCGAAATTCCAAATATGAGTTAAGATGATGCCGAATTCGTTAGAAATTATTCTCCAAAAAATAAAGGAAAAGAACCCAGATCACGCTTCAAAATTGGAAGCTAATTTGAGCCATCTTGACGAAAAATATACGCATTCTGCCGTTATCTTTTTTGATCAATATCGGCGCTATTTGATTGATAATGCATTGAGTTTGGATTTTGGCGTCGCTTGTTATTTGCATATGATTGAAGACATGTTGCAAGAGCGACTAAAATTTATTCGTGAAGGAAAATACTCCAATGCTTCTTTCGAGGATGTCGAAAAAAGAATCTATGGCAACAGCGACATTATGACCTATCATATGCACGGTTTGGTTTTGGCGCAATTTCTTTGGTTTGATCAGTACGAACGAATTCTGTTTTTCAAGACTCATTTTCAAGACTATTTTACTGCTTCTGATTCGTATTTAGAGATTGGCGGTGGTCATGGTTTGTATGCTTTTGAAGCAATTCATATGTTTCCGAAGTGTAAGCAATTTGATTTGGTCGATATTAGTCAAAGTTCATTAGATTTAGCCAAAGGCGTTCTAAACACTAACGCGATTAACTTTTTTCACAAGAACATTTTTGATTTTTCGAACGAAGAAAAGTACGATTTCATTACGATGGGAGAAGTCTTAGAACATTTGGAAAACCCATTGCAAATGTTAGAGAAAATAGCGGACTTGCTCACAGAAAAAGGAGTTTGCTATATTACGACACCCATCAATGCTCCGATGATTGATCATATTTATTTGTTTTCAAATGAAGCGGAAATTCGCCAATTGTTTGATGAAGCAGGCTTTACCATTCTGAAGGAAAAAATCGTAATCTCTGAGAAAATTACAGAAAAACAAGCAGCAAAATTTAAGGTCCCAGTGATGTACGCTGCATTTATACAAAAAAAATAATACTATGACAAGAGAAGCCATTATAGCAATCATGCATCCAATATTTTTAGATGTTTTTGAATTGGAAGATATAACGCTAACCGAAACCACTTCTGCTTTAGATATTGAAGAATGGGATTCCTTGACGCATATTCAGTTGGTTGTGGCTTTAGAAAAACAATTTGGTATCAGATTTAACGCTGCGGAAATTCAAAATTGGAAGAACGTAGGCAATATCATCGACGGAATTCAAGCCAAACTATGAGTCAATATTTGATTCGATTTGCCACAGTAAACGATGTTGATGACATCATGAATTTCATACGTGCACATTGGAAATCCGATCATATTTTGGCAGTTAACAAGCCTTTTTTTCTTTACGAATATCAAGATGGAAGTGACGTCAATTTTGTGCTCGGAATAGATGCAGCATCTAATGAAATCGTTGGACTTTGTGGCTTTATTAAAAATTCAAAAGAGCGGATTGGAAGCGATATTTGGGGTTCATTGTGGAAAGTGATCAAAACAGACAACCCCATGCTCGGGATTCAAATTTTGGAATTTATTCCTGAAAATACAGGATGTAGAAGTTTTTCGTCTGTGGGAATTGCGCCGAAAACGCTGCCAATCTATCAGTTTTTGAGATTCAAGACCGACAAGTTAAGTCATTTCTACCGCTTGAAGGATAAGGAAACGTATCATGTAGCCAACATTATGGATAAGAAAGTAAGTCCATTTTCGACGGAGAAGAATTATACATTGAAGCGGATTAGTTCATTTGATAACATCAATCAAAGCGTTTTTGCAAACAAAAATCGATTTCCTTACAAAGACAGTTGGTATATTAATAAAAGGTATTTTGAGCATCCCATCTATCGGTATGAAATTTTTGTTATTGAAGAAGATCCAGATTCAATACTTGTGGCAAGAACAGTTGATTGTAACCAAACCAAGGTGCTCCGAATTGTAGATTTTATAGGAAATATAAGCCCATTGGCACATATTGGCCGCTCATTGCAAGAGCTAATAGACCACGAAAATTATGAGTATATCGATTTTTATTGTTCAGGTATTGAAAGCGAAATTCTGCAACAAGCTGGATTTCAAAGGAAAGACGACAATGACAAAAATACTATTCCCAATTACTTTGAACCGTATGTTTCGAAGAATGTTAATCTCTATTTTTTTAATGACCGTGATTCGGAAAGTTTTCATATTTTTAAAGCCGATGGAGACCAAGATCGACCGAACTTTTCCAATTAGATCGGCGTTCATTTGAATCATAACATTATAAGTTTCATTCTAAAATGAAAAGCAAAAAAGTATTCGTTTTATTGTCTGATGGCGTAGGTTTTCGCAATTATGCCCATTCTAGTTTCAATACACTAGGACTAAACATGGGTTTTGATATGGTTTATTGGAATAATACGCTTTTTCCCTTGAACGATTTGGGGTTTTCTGAAATTAAGATCACCCATTCAAAGCCACATCCAGTAACCGATATTCTAAAAAAAGCCAAGGTTCAGATTGAACTTAACTTAAATATCAAACGTTCGAACGACAAAGTTTACGATTCCTATCGATTTCCTTTTGACTACAGTACATTTAATGCAAAAATAAAGAGCGTCTGCATTCACCTAATTACACCTTTTTTATCTTCTGAAAGAGGCCTCTCTTTTGTTCGCAGAAAAATGATTGATTTTGAACGAACAACAGCTTACTATAAGCAATCAGTTCAAACATTGCAAAGTGAAAAACCTTCAATCGTATTTTGTACGAATCAAAGACATGTCAATACCATTGCGCCTTTAGTAGCGGCAAAAGATTTAGGTATTCCAACCGTATGCTTTATCTATTCTTGGGACAATCTACCGAAAGCCACTTTGGTCATAGAAACGGACTATTATTTTGTTTGGAGTGACTATATGAAAGCTGAGTTACGATATTATTATCCGTATATCAAAGATGAACAAATTTACGTGACAGGAAGTCCGCAATTTGAGATGCATTTTACCGAAAGTAAATTAACGAATCGAGAAGTGTTTTTCCAGCAGTATGGCTTAGATCCGCAAAAAAAATATATTTGCTTTTCGGGTAATGATGTGACTTCAGTTCCAGACGACCCAAAGTATTTAGAAGACATTGCATTAGCTGTCAAGAACTTAAACACCAAGGGGAATCAATTTGGAATTATTTTTAGAAGATGCCCTGTAGATTTTTCGAATCGATTTGACGAAGTTATTGCCAAGTATCCGGATGAAATAGTAGCGATTGATCCGCTTTGGAAGAAGTTTTCTTCTGCATGGAATGCAATTCTTCCTACAAAAGAAGACGACGATTTGTTGGCCGCTATTGCGGAACACAGTGAGATGGTTGTAACAATTGGATCATCAACAATTTTTGATTTTATTGCGCATCAGAAACCTTGCGGGTATTTGAGGTACAATCAAAAGGATCAGTTAGATACAAATTGGGATATTTATAAATGCTACCAGTATGTACATTTTCGTTCGATGCCGAATCAAGAGTGTGTGTTTTGGATTGATAGTCCAGAGACAATGGCCCAACAGTTTGAGAAAATTTTGACTGCGCCAGGAAAAGTACTCGAAAATGCGCAACGCTGGTTTGAAGTTGTCAATCAAAATCCGCCAAAAGAGGCTTCAAGTAGGATTCTACATACAATTGAAAAGATACTGCTTTAATTTCACAATTCTATTTTAATTTGTTCAATTATTAACGGATATTTGACGCTAATTTTTCTTTCTTTTTAGTACATTCATTTTCTTTTAATTTAGGCTCTCAATGATAATGACTTTGGCAAAAAAAATATTCAAAAAAGTAATTCCAAGCGCTTTGCTCAGGAGAGTCGTATTCGAAATTGAGCAAAAAAAGCAGCAGCAATTTTTAGAGCGATTGAAGTCAAATATCATCAACTATTACGAAGCTAAACCAAGCAGGACAGACGAAGTTGATGAGGTTCTTAGCTTTCTCGCGTCCAATCCAGTAACAGTTTTTCCCTATAATTTTCAGAATAAATATGACAAATCTGCAATCAACGTGATTCAAGATCCGTCCAATGGTTTGCACTATGTAATTCACGACAATAAGAAGTTATATTTTAAAAGATCGTATTCAGAAGCAAAAATCAAGAGTTTGTATCTTGGCCTGCAACTTGACCAAGATTCGGATTCACCTCATTTATATTTGACGAAAGATTTTAATTTAAGTTCGAACGATGTCATCGCAGATATTGGTGCAGCTGAAGGAAATTTTTCGTTGGCTAATATCGAAACGGTAAAGAAAGTATACCTGTTTGAGTGCGACCCAGAATGGATCGAAGCCTTGGAAGCAACCTTTAGTCCATGGAAGGAAAAAGTAGTGATATGTAATAAGTTC